>JAKLDZ010000130.1 GCA_022703255.1 Myxococcota bacterium
CAAATACACTGAAGCAGGTACGGTCGAAGAGGCCTGATATCCGCCGATACGCGCAAATAGCTGTCAGATACGTTCGATGTGTCTGACAGCTTATTTTGTCTTTAACCCGTTCATCCTGCCAGGGTTCGAGCCCCAGCACCGCGTTCGCGCGCGCCCACGCCGGCAGCTTCTCCACCAGCGGCGACGGCCCGTAGCGGTCGTGCAGATCGTCGATCGCCTGCACGGTCGCAGTGGACACGACCCAGACCTGCTTGCCCTGGGTATCCGCGACACGGGAGAGCCGGATCCCCTGCATCCCGGAGCGGAGCGGGATCGACGCCACCTGCACTTCCTTCTGCGCCGGCGTCTTGTCCGTGGCTCCCGTCGGATCGTCCGGAATCGTCTCGAGGTCGAACCAGACCTGCGTCTCGAGCACGTAGAAGAGCCGCTGCGCCAGTTCCGGCCCATTGCGACGCTGCTGCGCCGCGTTGAGCTTGCCCAGGTTCAGGTAGTGCGCGGCGAGCATCCATTCCTGCGTCCGACCGGCCGCGAGGAAACCGTTGACGGCGTCCCGGGGGCTCTCCCGGGTCACCACCTCCGGAGCCACCCCCAGCCCCGCGTTCAACCACGTTGCAGCCACGCTCTTCGGCTTCGTCGTGGGCTCCGCCGGAGCCGTGGTCGCAGTGGGAGTCGGCGAAGCCGCAGGGGGCGACTTCGCTGAGGGCTCCGCCGAAGCCACGGCGGGCGCCTTCGCGGACGGCGCATTCCCTGTCTGCGTCTGCGCAAGCGCCGGCACCGCGATCATCGCGACCGCGACCACCCATCCCCAGAACACCGAACCCGCAACTCGCTCGTGTCCCATCGCCATGGCACGTGCATACGCGATCGGCGCGCTCGCGCAACCCCATCGCGCGATCCTTCGGGCTCCCCGAGCGGTGCGATGCGATACTCCCCCCCGTGATGCCTCTGCCCCCGGCAGTCTCCAACCTCGCCGCTCGCTTCTCGGTGTTCGACGTCCGCGAAGTCTCCTTCGCCGACGCCGCGCACCCGCACCCCTTCCACGTGATCGACTGTCCGGACTGGGTCGCCGTGGTCGCGATCACCGACGACGACCACGTGGTGCTCGTGCGCCAGTACCGCGCAGGGATCGATGCGCTGACGGTCGAGCCGCCCGGAGGGGTGATCGAAGCGGGACAGACCCCGGCTGAGGCCGCGCGGCGCGAGCTCCTCGAGGAGACCGGGTACGACGGTCCCCTCGCGTTTCTCGGCACGCTCCACCCGAACCCCGCGATCCTGTCCAACCGCGTCCACGTGTTCCGCGTGCTTCCGGCCCGCAAGGTTGCCGAGCCCACGTTCGACGGCTCGGGAGAGCACTGCGAGGTGCTTCGCATGCCGATCGCGTCCATCGGAGGCGCGATGCAGCGCGGGGAGATCACCCACGTCATCGGCCTCGCGGCCCTCAGCGCGGCCCTCGACCTCCCGGTGGCGATCGGCCCCGTCGTCCCGCGCCCTCCCTCGATGGATCAGGTGCTGCGCATGCTCGAGCAGATGGAGGAGCTGCAGCGCACGAAGGTGATCGAGCTCGCCCGGCGCATTCGTCCGGGGCTCACGGCAGAGGACATCCGCAATCCCCACGACTTTCCCGATCTCGACGACCCCGACTGGCACTATGCAGACGGGAATCTGTCGGGCATCCAGGCCGCGGTGATGGCCGTGCGCGCGCTGAGAAACGCGACCGATCCACATCGTTCGGGAGACGAACAATGAGCAAGAAGGACAAGTCGCAGCGAGGGCACGGCGGCGGCAAGCAGCAGGCTTCCGGAGCGCAACGAGAAGACCCCTTCTTCCGCCCCTTCGCGAAGCTCCCCTCCCCAGCGAAGAAGCCCGAGACCGCTCCGGGGCAACCGTCCGGCGCCCAGGACAAGCGCCCTGCCGCAACCGGGCGACCGTCCAGCGCCCAGGACAAGCGCCCCGCCGCGCCCCCTGCCCGCCCCGTGGGCAAGAAGCAAGCTGCCTCCGAAGACGACTCCCTCACGTTCGAGCGCTTCATGTCGGGCGTCACGCCCCTCGATCCGTTCGCAGTCCGACGCATCCCTGCCTCGAGCGAGGATCCGGGCGCTCCTCCCGTGTCGCGCATGGCGCAGCGCTCCGAGCAGTTGGCCGCCGACGACCTCGCGCGGGACAAGCTCCGCGCGCTGGTCGAGGAGGGGAGCCGGTTCGAAGTCACCGATGACGGTCGGCGCATCGAGGGACGCAGGCGCGGCGTGGACGGCGGGTTGGTTCGCAAGCTGCGCGCCGGAGAGCTGCCCGTCGATGCCACCCTCGATCTGCTCGCATCGAGCCCATCGGATGCCCGCGCGCGCGTGGAGGACTTCGTGCGCGACCGTCGCGTTCGCGGCGATCGAGTCGTGCTCATCGTCCACGCCCGCGGCCGCGGCTCGCACGGACAGGGCGCGGTGCTTCGCGGAGAGCTCGCCGCCTGGCTCGCGGAAGGCAATGCTTCGACCCACGTGTCGGCTTTCGTCACGGCGCCCGAGCCGCTCGGCGGAGAGGGCTCGATGTGCGTGCTGCTCGCTGGCGCGCGCGACGATACGCGCCGGATGTGAGCCCTGTACGTTGACCCCTCGCCCGCGCGGGCCTACAGCCCCGCCATTCGCATGCCACGTCGTTCGTTCCCTGCTCCGCTGATCGCTTCGCTGCTCTTCGGTCTGCCCGCGGCCTTCGTCGCTGCGGCCTGCGGCCCGCATGGTCCGCCCGCGACTCCGACGCCTCCCGTCGCGTCGTCGGCATCGCCTGAGCCTACGGAGCTCCTCGACGCGGCCTGGGCGAAGTTCTCTTCGAAGCGGTTCGATCTCCGCATGCCGTTCCCCGACGGCAAGTCGTGGCGGATCGACGATCACGGCTCACCGTGGCTGTCGGCCTCGCACCCCGGCAGCTCGTCGTCGGCGCGCGTGCGCGTGTGGCGAGAGTCCGAGCTCGCCTCGCGAGATCGGTGCGAGAAGCGGGCGCGCGCGTGGGCGCCCGATCTGCCGATCTTCGACGGCGCGCGCATCGTCGACGATCGAACCCTGCCGGCAGTCCCTGCGCCCGGGTTCGACACCCGCGTGGTCGTTGGCATCGCGAAACCCGGCGGCAGTGACACCATCGACGGCTTCGTCGTCGCGTTCGGCGCGTCGAACAAGAAGTGCTTCGCCTATGTCCTGCAAACGCGCGCGCGTGGAGCCGGCGCTGCAGAGCGCAGCGGCGATCGCCTCGGGCTCGGCGTCCGCATGCTCGAGGGGGCCTTCCTCCAGAGCGAGCTGGAGCCTCCGCGCGAGCCGCACGAGGTGCCGGGCCGCTGAGCGGTCAACGCTGCGACGCGCCTTGCGCGCGCGCTTGCGATTCCCTCAGGAAGGCCACCATGCGTGCGACCCACGGGTCTGTCCCGCACGCGACGGCGGCGGATTCGATCGCTGCCGCCAGGGGCGCTCCTTGCACGTACAGGATCCGGAACGCCTGCTTCAGCGCTGCTCGCGACGCCTCCGGGATTCCGCGGCGCTCGAGCCCCACGCGGTTGAGCGCGCGCACTCTCGCCCTGTCGCCCGATGCGATCACGAACGGAGGCACGTCGCGCTCCACCAACGCCCCTCCCGCCAGAAACGCCGATTCGCCGATGCGCGCAAAGGGCGCCACGGCCACGTGTCCGCCGGTGACCACCCACGTCCCGATCCGCACGTGTCCCCCGAGCAACGTGCCGTTGGTGAGGATCACGCGGTCCTCCACCGCGACGTCATGAGCGACGTGCGCGCCGACCATGATCAGCGTGGAGCTGCCGACGCGGGTGACGCCTCCGCCTTTCACAGTCCCCCGGTGGATCGTCACGTGCTCGCGGATCTCGTTGTCGTCGCCGAGCACGAGCCGAGTGGGCTCTCCCCGGTAGCCCCGGTCCTGCGGCGGGGCGCCGAGGACGGCGAAGGGATGGATCGTGTTGCGCTCGCCGATGCGGGTGGGCCCCTCGATCACGCAGTGCGAGAGCAGTCGCGTGCCTCGCCCCAGGCTCACGCCCTCTCCGACCACGCAGTACGGACCGACCTCGACGTCATCGTCCATCTCGACCGAGCCGTGAACGACCGCGGATGGGTGGATGCGGTGGGACATGGTTCAGGGGGATCGATCTACGATCGTGGCGAGCAGCTCGCCCTGGGCGCATACGGTGCCATCGACGCTCGCCTCGCCGCTGAGTTTCCAGACATTGGACCGGTGGTGGATCACCTGGCAGGCCAGCTCGAGCACGTCGCCCGGCACGACGGTGTGGCGGAACTTCGCCTTGTCGATGCCGAGGAAGAACATGAGGTTGGTGGTGGGGTCGAAGGGCTCCGAGGCGTAGGCGAGGATGCCGCCGATCTGGGCGAGGGCCTCGAGGATCATCACGCCGGGCATGATGGGGCGGTGCGGGAAGTGGCCCTGGAACCAGGGCTCGTTGTAGGCCACGCACTTGTGCCCGCGGATGCGCTTGTGCGGCACGAGCTCGGTCACGCGATCGACCAGCACGAAGGGATACCTGTGCGGCAGGATCTGCAGAATCCTGTGGATGTCGAGATTGACCTGCTTCTCGCTCGGGCTCACGTGGGTTGTCCTCGCAGTGCCTTCGCCACCGAGCGCAGCCAGCGGCCGCGCTCTACGGCAGGATACCCCGCCACGGCGGTGCCCCGCGGAACATTCCCAATCACGCCTGCTTTTCCAGCGAGACGTGCTCCGTCGCCCACCTCGACGTGGTCGGCGACTCCCACCTGCCCGCCGACGAGCACCCCCGCTCCGATCCGCGCCGAACCCGCGAATCCAGCCTGCGCCGCCACGATGCTCCCGGCCCCGATCCGCACGTTGTGCCCCACGTGCACGTGCGCATCGAGCTTGCACCCCCGCTCCAGAACGGTGGGGTGCAACGTCCCGGAATCGACCGTGGCCAGGGCTCCGATCTCGACGTCGTCCTCGACCACCACCCCGCCCCGCTGCGGCATCCTGCGAAGCTCCCCGCCGGGACCGTGAACCCAACCGAAACCCGGACGCCCGATCACGGCTCCTGCTCCCACCAGCACGCGCGCGCCCATCGTGACGTTGCCGTAGACCACCGCGTGCGGCTCGATGCGACAACCGGGACCGAGACGACAGCCCGACAGCAGGATCGCGCCCGCCCCGATATGGACCGCGTGCGGGACAACAACGTCGTCGGCGATCCTCGCGGACGGTTCCACCTCGACCTCAGCGGAGTCGTTCGACTCGGGCGAGAGCAGGGCGGCGAGCACCCACGCGGCGTGGGGATGGATCCAGCGCGAGCCTTGGGGCAGCTCATCGGCGAGATCGGCGTCGACGAGCAGCACGGAGCAGCAGTGTCGAGCGGCCTCGAGGTACCGGCGCGACAGCACGGGGGCGATGGAGTCGGAGTCGGCTCGCGAGGGTTCCGACACGCGAACGACGATGCGGTCGAGCAGCTCCGGGTCGAGGGTTCCTCCCCATGCGTCGAGCAGCTCGCGCATGGGTACCGGCGCGAGCAGGTCGATGCCGCGCGAATCGGCGGAGGTGGAGGAGCACACGGCGGGAGGTCAGCGGGCGGAGGGCTTGGGTGCGGGCTGCTTGGCAGCCGGCGCCTTCTTGTCGTCAACCGGCGCCTTCGGCGAGCCGGCATTGTAGATCTGGATGGTCTTGTCGGTGATGTCGAGATCCGTCCTGGCGAAGGGCACTGCGTTCTTCTCGATGATCGCGTCGTATCCGTCCTGCGCGGCAACCTGGCGCAGCAGCCCCACGACCTTGTTGAGGATCGGCTGCGTCAGCTCGGACTGCTTCTTCTGCAGCTCCTTGTTGAACTCGACGTAGATGCCCTGAAGCTCCATCATCGCGCGCTGCCAATCCTCGGTCTTGCGCGCAAGCGCCTCCTTGGAGAGCACCTTGGCCTGCTTCTCGATCTCGTCGCGCGACTGCTGCAGAGCGTTCTGCTTGGCATCGAGCTCCTGCTGGCGCTTGTCGAACAGCTTCTTGAGCGTGGCCTGGGCACGCAGTCCGTCTTCGGTCTCCATGACCGCCCGCTGGACATCGACGACCGCGAACTTCGTCTGGGCGAAGGCGGCAGGGGACAGGAGGAAGAGCCCGAGAGCGACACATGCAGTGAAGAGGTGGCGAAGCTTCATGGGGGAGTGACGTAGCCGCCGGGCGGTGGCGGGTCAAGCGGGCCGGCGGGGATGTGAAGTCGGGTTCACTGGGCGACGGCCCCGCGGTTCACGTCGCTCGGCCCCGCGGGTGGCAGGGTGCATCGCAAGCGTCAGGGTATCGGGTATGCTCAGAAGCAGGGCGCTGGCATGGCGCTTGGATGAAGGGCACGCGAAGGAGGTCGTCATGACCCGGAGTCGCACGGCACGCAGGCTCGAGAGCGTGGGACTGATAGCAGGTTGGTTGGTGCTGGGGACAACGACAGGAGCGTGCGGCTCGGGGGCCGAGACCAAGGTATGCGGCCCGGAGGGGTGTGAGATCTGCGACGCCTACGGGTGTCGCCCCGCGGACCCGTCGGCGGTGGGTGCCTGCGATGCGATGACGGTCGGGTGCGCGTGCACAGCGCAGGATACGTGCGCGACGGGGCTGCAGTGCATGGACGGGATGTGCCTGAAGGCGTGTGAGTACAGCTCTCAGTGTGGCGCCGGTCGGGTCTGCGTGAACGGCAAGTGCATCGTGGGATGCGACGCGACGACGCCATGTGTGGACGGGCAGGTGTGCAGCGCGAAGGGGGTATGCGAGCCGGATCAGGCGAATCCCGAGTGCAGCGACGCGAACCCGTGTGTAGGCGGGCTGAAGTGCGTGCAGGGGGCGTGTCAGGGGGGATGCAAGGCGGCGACGGATTGTGCGTCGGGGGAGATCTGCGACGGCGCCAGTGGGAGCTGCATCCCGGATCCGCAGCCGAAGGCGCCATGCGCTGCGGATCCCGGGGTATGCGGGACGTCGAAGGTATGCGTGAACGGATACTGCCGGTATCCTTGTACGGATAGTGCGGGATGCGTGACGATCGACGCACGCATTCCTGTGTGCAAGGAGGGGGTGTGTTGGAGCGAGACGGAAGCGAACCCGCAGTGCACGCAGAAGGGCGATTGTCCGGCCGGACAGGACTGCGTGTCGAACGTCTGCAAGTGATCCCCTCCCCCCTCTGAGCCCCGCGTGCGTTCGTCCAAACGTGCCGCGACAGTTGTATCGTTCTCCGACATGATCGTGCGACGACGGGTGCTCCTGGGCGCGGTGAGCACAAACCTACGCGGTATGCAACCCGGCGAATGCCCTAGGATCTTGCGCAGACGGACATTCGTGACGACGTGGTTTCTGCGTTTTATCGATTCAAAAACCGATTGATTTTCGCCTTGTTACGAGCACTTCGCGGGAACTCGTGACTTGTGGACCGTTTCTCTCGCGAACCCTTGATCGGAGAGTCCGCCCCACTATCCTCACGAACAAATGGCCGCTGTGGCGAGGGGAGCACGCGGCTCCAAACGGAGGCCAGCAATGTCGGAAGTAGTTGGAAACGGAAGCTCCAGGAGACTCTCTCGGGCCCTCGCAGGCCGCCTCGCTCGCTATCGTGAAATCGTCGAGGCGGCTCGCAATGCCGGCAAGTCCTACGTCTCCTCCGACGCCTGCGGGCGCGAGCTCCACGTCGATGGCACCCTCGTCCGCAAGGACATGGCCTGCCTCGGCGTCGTCGGCAAACCCCATGTCGGTTACCCCGTCGCCGAGGTCCTGGCCGCCCTCGACCGCCACGTCGACGAGCAGACCCAGCGCGCCGCCGTCCTGGTCGGTGTCGGCAACATGGGCACCGCCCTGGTCACGTCGTCGACGCTCGAGCGTCACGGGGTACACCTCGAGGCCGTCTTCGATCGCGACGGATCCAAGATCGGTCAGACGATTGGTCGCCACGAGGTCGCCTCGGTGGACCAGCTCGAGACGATGATCACGGACTGCGGGGCCAAGCTGGGGGTCATCACGGTCCCGGCGGAGTCCGCGCAGGAGATCATCGACCGGATGGCCCGCGCCGGAATCAAGGTGATCTGGAACTTCGCGCCCATCCGTGCCCAGGTCCCTGCCGGAGTTCGCGTGCTCAACGAGCACCTCACCGAGAGCGTCGGCCGTCTGTCGCGCTACCTCGACGAGGCCGAGCACCGCTTCGAAGTCCCTGCCCAGGCGCTTTCCTGATCCCCTTCCCCGTTCCTCCCGCGCATCAAGGTCCGCCGTAGAAGGTCCCTCGCAGGCCGATCGCGAGTTCGTGCCGATCGAAGTGGTCGCTCCAGTTGTACTGGTAGCCGGCGAACGGCCCTGCCGCGATGTGGCCGAACCGCCAGGTTTCCCAGAACGCTCCGAGTCCGAGGGTGGAGGCGACGCCGGCGGAGGCCAGCTCCTTGTCATCGGACGAGCGGCGGATGCTCGAGCCGCCGGCCCCGAACTCCATGCTGACTCCGAGGTCTCTCCAGACGCCTCCCCGGTAGAAGAGGGGGAAGGCTTCGATACGGATGAGGAAGGCAGCGAGGGGGGACTGATGCGAGCCGGACTGGTACTGGGCGAAGGTACCGCCGAGTCCGAAGACGAACCAGTCGGTGAGGGCACCGGCGATGAAGGGGGTGAGGCGGTAGCCGGCAGGGAAGAATCCGGACGTGGTGAAGTCGGGATCGAACCTGCGGGCCTGGGCGGCGGGGTTGCCGCTCGCATAACCGAGGGCGTAGCCCCCCTGGACGGCGAACATGAAGCCGCTGCGTCGCACGGCGCGATTCTCGGGCTCGGGCAGGTTCTGCGCCGATGCGGACGCGCTCTGCAGGAGCGCGGCGGCGGCGATGGCGAGGGACAGGACTCGACGAAGGCGTGTCACGGCATGGCACCGTCGTGCGTAAGCGGCGGCGGGTCAAGTCCTGCGCGGGTCCAGACGCGCGAGTCGAACGGAGCCGATGCCGGGCTTGCATCCCGTCTGGCGCGCGGCGATGAACGCCCCATGCGCAAGATCCTGGTATCGACGATGCTGGTGGCCGCGCTGGCGGTGGCGTGCAACGAGTCGCAGCAGCCTTCTGGTCCAGAAGGCGGAGCTGCGCGCCCGACGGTACCGGTCCCGTCGGCGGCCCCGCAACCGACTCCCTCTGCGGCTGCGACCGCGCCTGCGAGCGCAGTGCAGCAAGCCGCTCCAACGCGCATTGCCGCGCAGCACCTGCTGGTGGCGTACAAGGGGGCGGCGTCGGCTCCGAAGGGGGTGACACGCACGAAGGAGGAGGCTCGAAAGCGCGCGGAGGAGGCGTCGCGCAAGGCGAAGGCGGGCGAGGACTTCTCGAAGCTCGTGGGGGAGTACTCCGACGACGCGACGAAAGCGGATCGGGGGAACCTCGGGATGTTCACGCGGGAGAGCAAGGTGAAGCCGTTTGCGGATGCGGCGTTCGCGTTGCCGGTGGACGGGGTGAGTGAGGCGGTGGAGACGAAGTTCGGCTTCCACGTCATCAAGCGCAACCAGTGAGTGCGGCTGCGGGGGGGGGGTACAAACGAAGAAAGCGCCGCGGGTGGCGGCGCTTCTTGTTCGTGGATGCTGCGGGAGGACCTGGTGGAGCTGAAGGGAGTCGAACCCTCGGCCTCTAGAGTGCGATTCTAGCGCTCTCCCAACTGAGCTACAGCCCCGATTGGTCGTGCTTGCCCGGCGGAACCCCGCCTGAGCGGCGCGACGGAAACTACCCGCATCGTGTGGGAAGTCAAGGAAGTTTATCGACCGACGCAGAAGATTTCGCGGCGGGTCTCCATGCGCTGCCAAGAACCATGCCGACCGTTGACGCCCTGCGGCCGGTGATTACCTTGGCCGCGCGATGACGGCTCCCGGCGCATCGCAATGAAACCAGCACGGACGCAGCCGCAAGGTCATCGACAGCTTCGTCAACGAACCCGCCTTTCGGCTCATCGGCTCTCGGAGGAGCATTCACCATGGGCAAGATCATCGGAATCGACCTGGGGACCACGAACAGCGTGGTGGCGATCATGGAAGGCAAGGAGCCGAAGGTGATCGTCAACGAGGAAGGCGCGCGGCTCACGCCTTCGGTCGTGGCCTGGGACGACAAGGGCGAGATCCTGGTCGGCCAGATCGCCAAGCGTCAGGCAGTCACCAACCCCGAAAACACCGTCTACTCGTCCAAGCGCTTCGTCGGCCGCAGGCTCGAAGAGGTCGGCACCGAAACGCGTCGGGTCCCGTACAAAGTCGTCAAGGGCCCCAACGGCGACGCGTGGTTCGAGATCCACGGCAAGCCGGTTGCGCCGCCCGAGGTCAGCGCGAAGGTCCTGCAGAAGCTCAAGAAGGCCGCGGAGGACTACCTGGGCGAGAAGGTGACGGAAGCGGTCATCACGGTGCCGGCGTACTTCAACGACTCGCAGCGCCAGGCGACCAAGGACGCGGGCAAGATCGCGGGGCTCGAGGTCAAGCGCATCATCAACGAGCCGACGGCGGCCGCCCTGGCCTACGGGCTCGATCGGAAGAAGGATCAGGTCATCGCGGTCTACGACTTCGGCGGTGGCACGTTCGACATCTCGGTGCTCGAGGTGGGCGACAACGTGGTGCAGGTGATCTCGACCAACGGCGACACGCACCTGGGCGGCGACGACGTCGACATCCTGGTGATGGACTGGCTGATCGCGGAGTTCAAGAAGGACACCGGCATCGACATCTCGCACGACAAGATGGTGATCCAGCGGCTGAAGGACGCAGCCGAGCAGGCGAAGATCGAGCTGTCGTCGAAGATGGAGACGACGGTCAACCTGCCGTTCCTCACGGCCGACGCCACGGGCCCCAAGCACCTTCAGAAGCAGCTGTCGCGGGCGAAGCTCGAGCAGATGATCCGCCCGCTGGTGGAGCGGTCGCTGGAGCCGACGCGCAAGGCGTTGGCGGACGCGAAGCGTCGGCCGGACCAGATCGACGAGGTGGTGCTGGTCGGCGGCTCGACGCGCATCCCGTTGGTGGTCGAGGAGGTGAAGAAGTTCTTCGGCAAGGAGCCTCACAAGGGTGTGAACCCGGACGAGGTCGTGTCTGTGGGCGCGGCGGTGCAGGCGGGCGTGCTGGCGGGCGACGTGAAGGACATGGTCCTGCTCGACGTGACGCCGCTGTCGCTGGGAGTGGAGACGTTGGGCGGCGTGATGACGGTGATGATCACGCGCAACACGACGATCCCGACGCAGAAGAAGGAGACGTTCTCCACGGCCGCGGACAGTCAGCCGTCGGTGGAGATCCACGTGCTGCAGGGCGAGCGTACGGAGGCGCGCTACAACCGCACGTTGGGCCGTTTCCACCTCGAGGGGATCATGCCGGCGCCGCGTGGAGTGCCGAAGATCGAGGTGACGTTCGACATCGACGCGAACGGCATCCTGTCGGTGACGGCGAAGGACATGGCGACGGGCAAGGATCAGCGGATCACGATCACGGCGAACTCGGGGCTGAACGACGACCAGATCAAGAACATGGTGAACGACGCCGCGGCGCACGAGGAAGAGGATCGCAAGCGTCGCGACGAGGTCGAGCGCAGGAACAAGCTGGACAGCATGTGCTACGGCCTGGAGAAGACGATCTCGGAGAACCGCGAGAAGCTTCCCGCCAACGACGTTGCGACGCTGGAGGGTCTCATCAAGGAGGCCAAGCAGGCGGTGGAGAAGCAGGATGACGCAGCGGTGCAGGACAGCCTGCAGAAGCTCGAGCGCGAGGCGCATCGGATCGCGACGGTGCTCTACCAGCAGGCGGGCGGAGGCTCCGGCGGCGCGCCTCCTGGCGGTGGCGGTGCAGGCGGTGGCGGAGGCGAGCCGGGTCCCCAGAGCGGCGGCGGAGGCAATGGCCGCGGCAAGGGCAAGGGCGACGTGATCGACGCGGAGTTCGAAGAGACTTGATGTTCGACGGGGCCTGACCCTCCTCCAGTCGCGTCGAACGTGGTGCGCCGTGGGTTTCCCGCTCACGGCGCACGTTTTTTGTCCGACGCGAGGCGAGGGTCGCCTGCGGCGGGAGGCTGGTCGTTGGGGGCTACTTGTCGCGCGAGTCCTTGGACGCGCGCGGAGCGGGCATGGGGCGGCGGTGGGAGGACATCAGCGGTGGCCGCTCTTTGGTCTCGGTGACGACCGTGAGGTCGTTGACCGTAACGCGAGCGGAGAGGAGTCCGAGCAGGACGCGAGCGCCTCCGCGGGGATCGATTTCGGAGACGACGCCGATCTTTCCGGCGAACGGGCCGGAGAGGATCTTGACCTTGGAGCCCTTCTCGACGGGCTCATCGGGCTGCTCGACGGGCTCCGGGGGGGGGCGTCGCACGGCAGGCTTGGGATCGAAGTCGGCCGGCGGGGGCTTGCGTGGGGGCGCATGCTTGCGCGGCGGCTCTGCGGGGCCGGCGGCGGTCGCCTTCGGCTGGGCCGCGGGAGGCTGCTTGGGAGCCGAGTCGGGGCCGTCGGACTTGAAGAGGTTGGCCAGGGTCGGGCGCTGCCTCGGCGCGCTGTAATCGACGCGCTCGCGGGTACGCTCTCTGGCTTTCTCGGTGACCTCGGAGCGCTGGCGTTCGGCCTCTGCCTTCTCGCGACCGAGCTGCTCGGCGCGCTCGGCGGCGGCACGCGACAGCTCTTGTCGCACCTCGGCGAGGCGATCCTGGATGCGTGCGGGGTCGTCGGAGGGTGACCACGCGATGTGCCGGTAGACGGGCGCGAGCGCGATCAAAGCGTCGGCGAGCTGCTCATCGAGGAGCTCGGAGTGCTCGACGGCGATCTGCCTGGGGACGGACCAGCCGATCCAGAGCGGGCGGTGTTCGGAAGCGCAGCGTTCGAGCCAAGCGAGCAGAGCGGTTCTGGAGACGGCGATGCAGGGGGTATCGGCGCCGGCCCAGGGGCCTGCGGCGAACTGCTCGGGCAGCTCGTGGACGGCGTCGATGAGGCTTGCGGCGCGGGCATCGTCGGAGAGGCGTGCCTGGAGCGTTTCGAAGTCGACCCAGGCTTCTGGGTGGATCTGCGCGCAGACCTCGATCTTCTCGTGATCGACGCGCATCGCGAGGAAGGCGTGGCGGAAGAAGGGCGAGGGATCTTGCAGGGACCGAGCGATGTCGCGTTTCTGGTCGAGCAGGACGTCGAGCTCGGCGCGCGTTGCGGCATCGCGCCAGAGGAAGACCCACTGGCAATCGACGCGATGGGAGTTCCAGACGCTGGGGTGCTCGTCGGAGGCGTGGACGTCGACGGGAATGCCGATGTCCTGCAGGCGCGCGATGACGGTGCGAACCCAAGCGAGGGCACGTTGTTTGAACTCGAGCCGCGGACGCGAGTAGGCGTTCGACGTGGCGCGCTCGGGCAGGTACGCGTCGAAGTCTTTTTCGGTCAGGCCGAGGATGGGGGGAGTCATGAGG
>JAKLDZ010000131.1 GCA_022703255.1 Myxococcota bacterium
GAAGGCTCTCCGTGTAGCCCGCCTGCAGGCTGCGGTTGATGCGCAGCTTCAGCTGGTTCGCCAGGGTCTCGCACGTGGCCAGGTCGGACCCGTTGGCGGCGTCAATCGTGCTGTAGGCGTCCGCTCCGGTGTGGATGGTCCCGTACGGACCCTTCACCCTGTGCGTGTTCCAATCGCCCTTGATCTCGTTCAGGCAGGCCTGGCACTCGGTCAGGTCCGCGGGCGCTGCGGGCTTACTGGTCCACGCTGCCACGTCCAGAGCCCCGGTGTCGGCTGCCACGTGCATCGCGGTGTCGTCGTCGTGGGCCTCCACCGTCTGGCAGAGCTCCAGCGTCAACGCCTTGAGCGAGTCGAGGTCATCCGCGTCATCGGCCGAGATGAGGGATGCTCCCGACTTCGCGGCCTTGTGCGGGAAGATTCCGGAGTTGGTAAGCGCCGTGTCGATCCCGGACGCCCCGGGCGTGAAGGTGTGGATCTTGATCGTCTTGGCGGAGACATCGATCGCCCCGAGCTGCGCCTGCACGTCGGTCACAGCGTTCGCCGCCACGGACGCGCCAGCCGCCTCGCAGGCGTAGTACGTGTCCTCGAGCTTGACGGTGAACTCGCCGATCCCGGTGCGCGCGACGCTCTCGACGCCCTCGCCGACCAGGCCGGTCGGATCCCCTTTCCCCGCAGGGTGGAAGTGTCCCCAGATGAGGACCCTGTCGGCGACTGGGCCTCGAAGCGTTTGTACATGCGGACGTGCCATCGTTCTTCTCCTCTCAGCGAGCCGGAGGGGAAGGGAGCCTATCCGGAAAGGGTCAGCCCCCTATCCCGATCGGCACGTCAGCTCAGAAGGCGCAGCGCAGGACGTTGCCCGGGTTGCGGCACTTCAAGTTGTAGTAGGCGGCAAGCCTCATCTCGATGAGGTTGTCGTTGTAGACCGGGAACCACATGTAGCCGGTCTGCGGGTCCTTCTGGATGTGGGGGACGCCGCTCTTGCTGCCCATGATCGACCAGTCGTCCAGGTCGCAGAACCAAGCGATGTCGGTCTGGCAGTACGGGTCGGAGATGATCTCGAGCATCCCCTTGTCGCCGGGAAGAACGAGGCCGAGCGAGCTCGCGCCCATCTTCACGTCGTTCGAATCGGTGCGGATGTACGTCGAGCGCGCGCCCTGCTCGCGGATCAGGATGCCGACCCGATAGGGGTTCATGATGATCTGCTTGAACTTGCGCTGGAGACGCGAGCCCTCGACCGCGGCATTGATGAGGGCGTCCTCGACGCTCCCACCGCTGGCGGAGTGGCGGATGCCGGCCAGGTCGGTCGGGGCGACGGTGCGGTCGACACCATAAAAGCTCATAGCCGTAACAATACCGGGGCACCAGGCCTCGAAGCCAGCAGCGTCTGCGGCGAACTTACCCTTCGGGAACAGGTAGTCACTCGCGGCAACGCCCGTGATGACGTCGTCCCAGTGCAGGGAGCCAGTCACGGTGCCGTTGGTGTAGTCGACGGCAGTGATGGTCTGGGTGCCTGCGCGGACCGCTCCGCCGCCCGAGCCGTCGGTGTCGTCGGCTTCGATGACCATCCCCGGGCGGAACTTGATCGCGTCGCGCGGGTCCGAGAGGGTGATGATCTCGGTGTTGACGGTGGATGTCGATGCGATCTGGCCGATGGCGCCGCCACCGTTGCCGAACAGGCCGCCGCACAGGCGCGCGATGAACGCACGCTCGGTGCCGCTGGTCTCCTGATCCATCGCGTCGACGAAGCTCCCGCGGTCCTCATCGGCGACATCGAGCAGTTCGCGATCGATGCGCGCGACGCCGAGCACGGTCTTGCGGGTGAGGTTGAAGTCGGCCGCCTTGGTGCCACCGAGGGCGGCCTGTGCATCCGAGATCGAGGCGCCGATGCCCTCGTTCAGCCCGTAGATGACGGAGAAGTTGTGGTTCTTGCCCTTGAAGTTGTTGGTCTTGCGCATGCGCTTCCAGGTCGGGCTGGCCTCGGCCACCAGATCCTGGATGCGTTCGTCGGAGTACAGCTCCTGCAACAGGGAGTCGTACGAGGAGACGTTCGGAGCAGTCATGGGACCCTCGTTGCGGTGGGGGTCCTACGAGGACGTCACCCGCCGCTTCGGACGAACTTCTCGCGCCGGTCACGCCAACCGATGGGCTTGGATGGGCCTCCTTCGGTGGTGAGCCTCTGCGCGAGCGTCTTGGGTCTTGCCGTCTCCTGATGACCCGTGGGTGTGCGACCGTCTCCTGGTGCGGCTTTCGCTGCTACGGGTGTTACGCCCCCGTCAGTCGAGGTTTGCGGCGCTGTGCCCCGGAGGGCTTCCTGTTGTCCTTGGAAATGCGCCTCGAGTCCTTCCTCTATTCTGCCCAGAGCCTCTTCGAAGTCAAGAACCCGTCCAGACGCTGCGTACTCGCGTGCCATCTCGTGCAGCGCCACCTGCGACACCTGTTCGGCCCGCTGCTGCCGCGTCTGCCCCTTCAGTGGCACAACGCTGCGAGGGTACGCACCACTCTCCAGGAGCCGACCGAGCTCGCCGACGCTCTGCGTGTACTCGGCCTGCAGGCGCTCCTGCCGCGTCCTCTGCTCTGCTTCCTGCGCCGCCTTGGCCTGCTCTGCCTTCCATGCCTCGAGCTGCTCCTGCGCAGTCTGCCGGGCCACCTCGGCTGGATCGGGCGGCTGGCCATCCGCGATGATCTGTCTCGTGGCCTCGCTGTACAGCTTGTGGAATGGCACGCCCGCGTGCTCGGCCAGCCGGCGCAAGACGGACAGGGGATCCTTCGGGGCATGCTCGCGCACGAACGCGTGCAGCTCGCGCTCCTTGCCCCACTCTGCCTGCTCCCTGCGCAGGGCTTCGGTCTGCTCCTTCAGTCGCGCCTGAGTACGCACCAGCGCAGCGAATCGCGGCCCGTACTTGTCGTCTTTTTTCGTCTCCTCGCCGGCTTCCGCTGGCTTCTCCTGCGTGGATTCGTCTGCGGCCTGCATGTCCACTACAGGAGCGCTGCCTGCGACGAACCGCCCGCGCGCATCGCGCCAGGTGCCTCCCTCCTTCGTTGCGTCTGCCGTCTGCGTCGTGTCCGCAGCAGCGGGTTCGGTCGCGGCCGTGGTGGCCGTGGTCTCCGTCGTCGTCGTGCTCGTAGTCTCTCCCATGGCTCACCTCATCCTGCGGCGGGTGGAACGAGTGCCGGCGCTGGCGCCAGCTCGGGTGGAACTGGTGCCGTCGCATCCTGCGGCGGCATGGCCGCCAGCGGCGACGGAGGCGGAGGCTCCAGACGCTTCTCCACCGCGTTGATCCACGACCGGAGCAGATCCAGTCGTTCGATTGGCACGTCGGTGTACGACCGCGCACGGTTGTAGGCGTCGAGCCCCACCTGCAGCGCGGTCTGCAGATCCTGGTAGCTCTCGCACTGCGCCACGATCCCTTCGCGCAAGATGTCGTCCACCTGCTTGCGCGCCAGGCGGAACGACGCCTCCCACGGGTCAGGGTACGCCTTCAGGTCCGGACTGCGGAGCAGTGATCGCGCCGCTCGCGGGTCGACGTTGCCGACGCTGATCTGCTCCTGGACGCTCTGCACGCGCCCGGGCCCCGCATCCGCCAGGTAGCTCTTGGGCTGCACCTGCATCACGTACGCGTCGCGGTCCAGGTTGATCTCGTTCCACCGGATCCTCTTCAGCTCTTCGGCCGATCGGTACCGCACCGCGAAGTCCGCCGAGTCGTCGGCCAACTGCGTGGCAGCGTCGATGATGAGCTCGCAGATGTCGAGCAGCAGGGCCTCGTAGGAACGTGCGACGTACGAGAAGCGCTCGCTCTCGATGTCGTGGTACGTGCGGAGCGCACGCCCAGAGTCCAGCCCGACAGGCTTCTGCGCCTGCGCAGAGAGCTGGCTGATGCCATAGATCTCGTAGGCGCGCGACACCAGCGACCAGACCCAGTTGTAGACCTCGGGGGCCACGGCCGGGATGATGGCCGGGGTCGGAGCGGCCCCCGTGTACTCCACGATCGAGTGCAGTCCGTTCGTGAGCTTGGCCTTGTTGACCTTGGCACCGGCCTCGACCATCAGCAGGACGTTGCCTCCCGTCTGGTGCCCCTCCTGGATCTTCGTGAGCGTCTCGTTGATCTCGAGCTGGATGCCGGCGAGCTCGTCGCAGATGCCGACGCCGTGAAACCCCACCGGCTCCGGCTCGAGGATGAAGCGCGCCAGGGGGAACCGCGGCAGCTCCCAGGGCTCCACGATGAGTCCAGCTCCTGGCACCGCCCAGACGTGACGGCCATCCTTCGATGCCTCGCCGTTCGGCAGGCGCCATGCCTCCACCGTCTTGACCTGGTCCGCTCCCTGCCCGTCGAATCCGAAGTCTGGATCACCCTTGCTGCTGTCGAGCTTGCGGATGGCTTCTTCGTGGTCCGGGAAGCTCTGCAGCAGCACCTCGCGGTCGATGTGCCCGCGCTGGTATCGGGCCCGTGGCGCCCCGTAGTATCCGTCCTGATCGTCTACCGGAGTCTCCCAGGGGTAGCACGCTTCGACCCTCACTCGCTTGGCATCGAAGTCGGGGTAGACCTTGACGTCGCACTCTCCGCAGATGCCCGCGATGTCGAACGCACGCGCCATGACTGCGTACGTCCCGGTCTCATAGATCGCTCCCTCGAGGAACTGCTGCATCTGCTCGGCCGCGGTCTGCTGCGCGAGCGTGCCGCCGTCGGTGAGCACCCACGGTGCGGGCCTGTTCTTCACGATCTTCGCGCGCAAGCTCCGAAGGATGCTCGCCACGACGTTCAGGCTGAGCCATTGACCCTTCGGGCTCACGATGTACGCGTCGGAGGCTCGCCCCGGCAGCCCCATCCTCCCCTGAAACAGCCTCAGGTTCCGCTTGTAGGCCCTATTGCGCGTCTCCTGCTGACGCTCGATCGCCGTGAAGTGCGACACGAGAGCGTCCGCTACCTTCCCATCATCCTCTCGCCACCACTTGGCCGTCTTGCTTTCGTCTCTCATCACATCGTCCCATCCCTGCACCTCGTCTCATCGCGCTGCTTGTCTGTTCGCGCGTCATCTCTTCCACCAAGGCAGATCGTCCTCGTCCTCTGCCGCCTCAAATCGATCCGTGTCCTGCTCCGGAGCGGCGTCCTCGCTGACGTAGTGTCTGCATTCGCGCCATGCGTAGAGCATGGCATCGCAGCAGTGATCGGCGAATCGTCCGTCATATCCGTCCCTCGACTCGGACCACTGCAGGACCGCCATTTCCTCGAGGAGCTGCCCACACGCAGGCTCTACGATGCGCAGCTTGCCCGTGCGCAGGTCCCCGTTGATCAGGTCCACGTACCCCATCTTGTTGTTCTTCTCGGCCTCCTTCACTGGGATCCGGAAGCGGCGTCGGATCTCCTCGATGTACCCCTTCCCCAACCCGCCCTGGTCGCACACGATCGCGTGCGGGTGATACCTGCGCTCGAGCTGCTCGAGCCAGCCGCCGACCTCGCTCGGCGTGAGCATGGGCCTCTTCTCGCTGCTCACGACGAACGCAGACGCACCCCGCTGGTATCCGAGGACGGTCGCCGCGGTGGTCTCGCGGACCGCACTCGCGCCCAGGTCGATCGCGAGCACGTGCTGCAGCCCCGGCTCTGCTGCGAGCACCAGGTTGCGCGCGGGGTCGAACCCCGAGAACACCAGGGAGTTCTCATCGCGGCACCACTCTCCCAGGTACTCCCGGCGGTACGCCGGTGTGGCCTCCGTCCACCCGCGCTCCTCTCGCACCGTGGCCAGCTTCTGATCTGCCGTGGCCGCGAACTTCGGGTTCTGCCGCATCGTCCACCGGTACGTCGGCCATGACTTGTGCCCCGCACCCTGCACCGTCGCCTCGTAGAACGGACCGGCGAGCACAGCCCCCGGCGTCCCCACGAGCCAGATGTCTCCGCCCCAGTCGAGCAGTGCTGGCTCGAGGACCTCCTCGACGAGATATCGGAGCGACGCAGGCCCGAAGCTGGCCGCCTCGTCGATGATGGTGCGAGCGTAGGCTTGCCCGCGCAGGCGTTCCACGCAGTGCTCCGCGTCGGCTCCGGCCAGGTGGATCTCGGAGCCGTTGGCGCATCGCGCCGTGAGCGTCGTGTTGTTCATCACCAGACCGAGGCCGAGCTGCGCGTTCATGCTCGCCAGGGAGCGCCAAAGGATGTCGCGTGCGGACCGTGCCGTCAGGGCGAGGTACAGGGCGATCGAGCCGGGATGCCGGTGTGCGGTGTCGAGCAGGCCGCGGATGGCCGTGTCGGTCTTTCCGCCGCGTCGGCCGGCGAGCACGGCCTTGCGTGCGTGGGTGTCTGCGAGCACGGCAAGCTGCGCCGCGTGCGCTCCGCGGTGCCACGGTGGAGGGGTCAGCCCGAGCTGGTCTGCCACGACGAGCAGGACTTCGGGCGACACCTCTAGCGCACTCACGACGTCTTCCTCTTCGGTGCCGTCGCGGGCTTCTCTGCTACTGCTACGGCGTCGAACTCGATGTACCTGGCGACGTTCTCGAAGGGGATCCCGCTGCGCTCTCCGTTCCGTCGCAGCACGCGCACGACCCGCGCGCCCTCGTCGGCATCCAGCTCGACCAGGTCGGGGTCGCCGATCACGTCGAGGAAGGACACGCGCGATCCGAACTGCTGCATCGCCACGGTGTCACGCAGGTAGACATGTTTTACTTTCGGCATGGTTCACACTCCAATCACGAGCCATGGCCTGAACTCCCACGAATCGGGCACTCGGATGCAGTCCGAGCAGCTCGTGCGGTGGGAGAACCAGACCGGGGTGGTGCTGCTCCGGTCGATGCCGGCGGCAGCGAGCAGATCGTTGGCGACGCCGGCACGCTGCTCTGGGCGTCGCACGTGCACGTAGTGCAGCACCGTGGGGCATCCACCCGAAGGCGGCTCGAAGCAGATCCATCCCACGATGAACCCGAGGGCCGCACTGTGCTCGGCGACGAGCACCTGGCAGGGGTCGCTGGTGAGACCGCGGACGACCGAGGACCAGCGTTCGGCCATCTCCCGCTGCGGGATGGCCTTGACCAGGCGCACGGAGGTGCGCTCGCGATAGGACTGCACCCACGAGTCGCGCACGTACTCGAGCTCGGCCGCGGTGGCCTTGCGGAAGCGCATCTCACTCATTCCCCATCTCCTGCAGCTCTCGGGCTGCTGCATGTCCTGCCTCCACGAGCCGCTCGAGCAGCTCCCGTCTGGGGAGGCCTTGGACGATCGCGACTTGCTGGGTCACCTCGACGTGGGTGGTGGAGCTGCGGTCGAGCTCGCCGGTGACCTCGGCGAGGAGCTCGAGGTAGCCGCGCAGCTCCCGGATGGGCCTGCACGCGGTGGAGATCGCATTGAGGGCCAGGCGCTTGTCGCTCCCTGCGCTCGCCAGAATCTTCTCGGCCTCAAAGACGAGCCGCCTGCACCGTTCGATGTCCTCTCGGACCTGGTCGAGGAGGCTGCCGGCATTCGTGACAAGCTCCTCCGCACGCGCATCGGCGATGGCCCCGATCACGTGGGGTTTGTGCCGGAACAGGGCAGACACCGATGTTTCGTGCTGTTTCGCTATGTTCCGCAACGGGACATTCGCGACGAGCAACCGGTCGATCTGCTCCCGATTGGGGTGGGAGCACACGGTGCAGGTTCTCACGCTACCCTGGTTGCCTCCTGTGTTGGGGTGCACTGCGCTTTTCGCTGCTCTTGGGCAGCGGTGACGGCCTGGAAGTTCGAGAGGAGACAGAGACGTACCGAATCCGGAAGGGGCCCGTGCGAGTGCACAAGCATTGGCCCATCCGCCAGCGAATCCACCTCGATTCCAAGCCGGAACCTCAGGGCTTCCAGCCATCCACGTGGGACCGAGGTGGCCACCTCACGAGCGGGGGACACGGCGGCTGGCCGACCATCCGGACGCTCTAGGATCCTCGTTTCAGGCTGGGGGAACCCTTCGGTTCTACCTGCGCCCCGGCGTCTGGCCGGGAGCGTGGATGCTTTCAGCGCGCAGATCCACTGGGCATACCGCAGCAGGATCTGCCGTCCCTCGTTGGAGAGGACGCCGCGAGGCGCTTGAACTCGCAGCTGGCCACGGTCGTCGTAGAGGAATACGCCGCGACTCTCGATGTTTCGGAGTACCTGGTCAAGGTCGAGGCCTTCAGGCTGAACCTTCCGAACCGTCTCCGAACCGTCTCCGAACCATCCGGCACTCATTGAAAATCACCTCCAAAGGCCGGGATTGTAAGATGTTCTGTTTCACCGTCTGAACCATCCGAACCATCCGAGCAACATTCATCAGCCCCGAAATAGCCCCCCTCACGTTGGACACACCCGCTCTTATGGGAGGAATGCTGCATCAATGGTTCATGGTTCAGAAACAGGTTCCCGAGGGCGTTCAGGCGCAGCCCCTCCCATTGCGTTTTCCCATGGGAATCCCGCGAGTTGTTGCTGTACCCCAGGGCCTTGATCCTGGCTCCGAACCGTTTCTGGCTGATGGTTCGGCCGTCTCGATCCTTCAGCCAGCCCTCGAAAGAGTGAAACAGATCACTCGCAAGCACGACATAGGTTGAATCCGTGACACAGCAGTCCGCCACGAACAGCGGGATGACGTCCTGCTCGGACCTGTAGCTCTCGGTCGCGGCGAGCACCGACTTGGGCTCCTGCAGCCCCCACTGTTGCCATTCGAGGCACCCCTGCACTGCCCAGCGCAACACCCCTGCCGCCTCCTGCAGCAGCTTCTGGGGCAGGTCTCGGTCCTGCTTGTCGGGCTCGATGCGGACATCGAAGGTGACCTGCCGGATGCGGTCCCACATCGAATCCGTGGTGTCCCGAACGGGAGGCTTGTGGTTCGCGGCCATGACGAGCTTCCAGGTCGGGCTGAACTCGAAGAAGTCCTGACGCATGCGGCGAGCCCGGATGGTGTCGTTGCCGGTCAGCCTCTTGACCTGCTCCTCGTCGAACGGACGCCCCTCCTTGACCTCGGAGCAGATGGCGTACCGGACGCCGAACAGGTCTGCTACTTCGGTCGGGTGGGCCTCACCCCTCTTCTGCATCAGCAGGTCGGGGGACGTGGTGCAGGCGTAATCGCCGAGCAGATGACGGATGACGCCGAGGAACACGCTCTTGCCATTCGCCCCGGTTCCGTAGAGCAGCAGGATGGTGCGCAGCGTCTCCCCGGTTAGGCTCGCGCCGGTGTGGCGTCGGAGGAACTCTCTGCGCTCGAGCTCGGGGAGCACCTGCTCGAGGAACGCGTCCCACCGGGGGCATTCTGCCTGCGGGTCGTAGTCGACGGGGCAGAGCTTGGTGCACAAGTCCGCCGGGTCGTGGGGACGCAGCTTCCCTGTGCGCAGATCGATCGTCCCGTTGCGGACGTTGAGCAGCCACCCATCCCGGTCGAGGGCCTCCGGCAGGACCGGGACGCCGTCGATGCTGCGCGCGAGCCGCACCATCGCGTCGATCTTGGACATCGCCTCCGACCGGCGTGCGTGGTCGAGCACGGCTTCCCGCGCCTTGCCGCCGGCTGGCGCCTCCGCGGCCATCGAGCGGATGGTATCGACCGCCTTGCGCACCACGGCGGCCGTGTCGTCGACGCGCCACCTGGCGCCATCCCACACCAGCCATGATCCCCACGGGTGGCAGTAGCGGAGCGACGCGCCGTGTCGCGCGATCATCCTCTCCGCGTTCCCCAAGTCCGTGAGTGGGAACGACGACGTCTTGGAACGCCCCACTTCGGGAGGCGGCACCAATGCTTCCCCCTCGTCGAACAGTGGCGGCAGGTCCGGGGGCGCCTCGACCTTGGGCTGGCTGGCCCGGCGCACCTCGCGCGGGGCGCCCTGGCGCAGCGGAGTCGAGGGGGGCTCCATCTTGCCACGCTCGAGGCCGGAGCGGATCGTCGCCTCGACGGCTTCGGGCCCGTCGTCGTGGGTGAGGCCGCAGGTCTGCGCCGCGGCGGAGAGCTCGCGCCGCACGACCGACTCCGACAGCTCCCCGGAGCAGACGTAGTGCCCGAGCTTCAGCGCTGCGCGGTTCAGCAGGTGGTTGCGGCCCGGGGGAACGGAGCTCGCCACCTCGGAGCAGATGGCATCGAGGGCCTTCTTGGCGCGGGCGCTGTCCCCCATCGGGGCCGACACGACACGCGGTGTCGCAGGCAGGTGCGCGGTCTTGGGCCGCGCGCTGTCCTCGAGCCGGCGCACAGGGCCCGACCAGACGTTGCCCGTCTTGCCCGGATGCTCGGACTCCCAGCGCAGGGCGAGCTCGCGGGCGGTCTCGATGTCCCGGGCGATGTCCCCAGGCTGCCACGACCAGGCGCCGATGCGCTGGGGGTCGCCGAGGGTCTCGAGCTCGAGGGGCCCGGACTGCGGGTCGCGCGTGGCGTGGGGAGCGCGCCAGAGCCGCGTCCAGTTCGACGTCTGCGGGTCGCACTCGATGCCGTACCGCCGCCACAGGTGCAGGACCACGCGCAGGTAGAAGGCCTGCCACGCGGTGCCGTCCTCATCAGCCACCTGGTGAGGAGGCTCGAGGGTCCAGATCAGTCGGAGCCCGCCGCGGGTGCGGTACACGAAGCCACCCGGATGCTGCTCGAGGACCAGATCGACCTTCTCGCGCTGTTCGATCCACCACAGCTCGCGCTCGGCCTCGGGCACCTCGTGGGCATCGACATCGAGGGCGAGGACGACCATGGGGACCGGATCGGTGAGCTGGCGTATGGCCTCCTTGCGGAGCTTGTACTCGATGGCGGGGACTGAGTAGGCCATGAAGCGCGCATCGAAGGGGAAGCGCTTGGTGAGCGCCTCGGACAGGCGCATGTACTGCGCGCGCTGCGGTTCCTTCTTGGGGCGCGCAGGCCAGGAGAAGCCCTTCTCGCCATCGACGACAGGGACCAGGGGGTCGAGCGTCATGCTGCAGCCCTCCGGCGCCGGAGCTCATCGACCACCGCCAGAGCCTCGCCGGGGGACCGCACCACGGCGTAGACGCCGCCGGCCTGCTCCCAGTGCCGCTGCCAGATCTTCTGGTCGGGGCTCTGGTAGCTATGCTCTCGCTTGACCTCGAGGGCGAGCGGGTAGCCGTACGCGCAGCCGATTATGTCGGCGGTGCCGCGCGGGGCGCCGCGGAAGTTCCAGCCTGCGCCGATGGGCTTGCCGCTGTTCTGGCGCCAGATCATGACCTGGCCGTCCGCGGAGATGTGAAGCCCGGTGCCGCGCAGCTGCGGACCGCGCTTGGTGTTCATAATTCCAACCTGCTCCTGCCCGAGCACCGCGAGGATGACGGCCTGGATGTCCTGCTCGCGAGGCCCACGCAGCACGAGCTTGGAGGGGATCGCGCTCATCGGCGCAGCTCCTTCGCCAGGCCGAGCAGGGTGGCGATCGTGCGCTCGACGGCGCGCAGCATCTCGATGCGCTCGCGGTCATCGACGTGGCCGTCGGCCAGGGCAGCGCGTCCGGTGGCGACGGTGGAGCCGGCCTCGGCGGCGAGGTCGAGCAGCGTGCCGACCAGGTCCCGCCCGGGCGGCAGCGGGGGCAGATCGTCCCCTCCGATGTGGCCGCGCACGGCGGCGAGGTACGACAGCACGACAGCGCGCCCCCGGGGATGTTCCGAGGCCTCGAGCAGGTGGCGCATGTTGACGACGGCGTCGTCGTGGGGATTGCGGCACCTGTCCACGTACTGTCGGGAGAGACCGGCGAGCGCGCCGAACTGCGCGCTCGACAGGCGGTGGATCCCGAGGGCGTCGTCGAGGCTCTCGCTGGCCACGATCTGCGCGGGCGAGGGTGCATCGAGGTGTGGATCCGCACCTGGTGAGCAGAGTTGCCGGCGATCACGCTCAGCCGTATGCAGGGGGACGACGGCCATGGATCATCCCTCCCCGACGATGCGAGCGCATCGGAAGCCAGGGTGGGCACGCCACAGGGAGATGCGCAGGTCCTTGTAGCCCGCGCACTGCAGGCGCGATGTGATGATGCCAGCATCGGAGCGCGCGAGGCTGACGGACTCGGCGTCGCCGTCTTCGAAGAAGACGAAGTGCTGCGCGAGCCTGCCCGACTGGTACCCGATGACCTTGACGTAGTTGGTTGCGCCCAGCACGGGGACGCTGCCTGTCGATTCGCTCGCCATTTTTGCCATGCCTCCGTGAATCGTTCGTGCCCCGATGCGTGCGCCCATGCCCCGAGGCCGCAGCCCCAGGGCAGACCCGATCAGCCGTCCGTGCCGGTGGGCAGAGGCTGTACGGCCTCGACGGCTTGGCGCTCCTCTTCCGTGCGCCAGGCGGTGGCGGGGACGTGGCCGGAGGTGAAGCGTTCGATGGCCTCGCGGCGATCGGCATCGGGGCGCTTGGTCCCGCCGAGGTAGCCGATGGCCGTCACATGGCTCACGCCCACGCCCCGCCCCAGCGCACTGGGGCCTATACCGTGCTGCTCGCACCACTCTCGCAGCAGGCGAAGCCCATCGGTTTCGTTGACCGTGTTCATGCTCCGACTGTAACCGCGGCTACACGGAGACGCAAGGGGAAAATGTCACCAGAGCTACGCAAGCGATCGGTAGCGTCGACCCATGGGCGAAGCGTACCGAATCGAAATGTAACAGCGGCTACAAAAACGTCTTGACGGGAGTTGTAGCCGGAGTTACATCTTCGATCATGCTCACCGACGACACCTGCGAGAACTGCGGCGGCCCCCTGGATGAGGATGGCGAGTGCCCGGATGAGGACTGCTGCGAGGGCGAGGACGACGACTGCTGCGAGGGCGAGGACGACGACTGCGAAGAGGAGTACGACGACTGCGAAGAGGAGTACGACGACCGAGGGGCGTACGACCCCGGAGACTGGGGCCAGCCGGGCGACGGGAGGTACTGGCCGTGAGCGCAGGCCTCCAGACGACCCTGCGTGAGCACCGCGCCGCGCTGGCGCGGTACCGGGCGCAGCAGCGGGCGCACGCGTGGGCGTGCGTGGGCCTGGAGGCGCTACTGGCGACCGCGCTGCAGCCGATCGGGTCGGCCAGGCGCTGCGGAGCGTGCCGGGGGCTCGGGCTGGGCACCGTGATGCCCCCGTGCCGGTGCGGCGTGTGCGGTGGAACGGGCTACGTGCTGCGGACCAGGTCCGCGGCCTGACGAAGGAGACGGGAGATGAGGAGTCACGTGGTGATGGCGGACACCCGCGCGCCCCGAGAGGTGCTCGACGAGCTCGAGCAGCGGGACCCGGGGGTGCGTGAGAGGACGCTGCTGGACTGGGCCATGCGGGGCGATGGGGCTCCGCAGGCGTCGGACTACTCCTGGCGTGAGAGCGCCAGGGCACGCGGAGAGGAGACGGATCATGGGTGAGAACACGGCATTGGCAGTCAGGACTGAGGAGCAGACAGGGACGCAGTTGGCGGCGCCGGACCCGTACCA
>JAKLDZ010000132.1 GCA_022703255.1 Myxococcota bacterium
CATTCCCTACACGCCCAACGGGTGCGACTGTTTCGGCTGCTGCACGTTCCCGCAGCTCAAGGACAAGGGCCCCGACGGTGGCATCGGCTACGTGTGGATCGGCGCGATGGACGACGACAACGTGAGCACCTGCACGTTCGACGACATCCTCGATCCGGTCAAGTGCCCGCCCTGCACGCCGGTCGGCAACTGCCTCAACGACTGCGCCCCGTGCGAGCTGTGCATCGGCAAGGACACGCTGCCTCCCGAGTGCTTCCCGCCCGACGGCGGAACGGGTGACGATGGCGGGACCATCCCCGATGGGAGCACGACGCCCGACGGCGGGTCGACGGCCCAGTGCGCAGAGGGCGTGCAGCCGTGCGGCCTGCCCATGCAGCCCGCCTGCCAGCCCGGCTACTACTGCATCAGCGGCTGCTGCCGCCAGACCGTCAAGTAGCGCCCCCGCTCATCTCACGATCTGACCCACGCGCACGCGCACGCTGTCGCGGTGGGCCAGACTCCCCCGCTCCTCCTCGACATGCTGCGTGGGGGGCAGCGGGCTGCCGAGGAACCGCTCGCCGTTGCGACGGAACGACTCCGGATCGCCCGTGCACATCGTGCGAATGGCGCCGGTCCCTTCCTCGGTGTAGCCGGGGTGGCGTTGCAGCCACGCGAGCAGGCTCTGCGCGATGGCGGGGCTCGGATCGAGCACGCGCACACCCGGACGCACCGCGGCCTCGAAGGCAGCGAGCAGCAACGGGTAATGCGTACAGGAGAGCACGAGCGTGTCGATGTCCCCGAATCCCGCTACGTAGCGGGCCACCGCGAGCTTCGCGATCTCGGTCTCGTCCCAGCCCTCTTCCACGATCGGCGCCAGCAGCGGCGCGGCCAGCGCCGTGACCCGGTGCGGCCCCAGCTTCGCCACCTCCGTGGCGAACGTCCCCGACGCGATCGTGCGCGTGGTGCCGATGACTCCGATGTGGCCGTCGCTGAGCGCGACGGCGGCTTCTGCCGCGGGGATGGTGACCCCGAGGATGCGCCTCGGCCCGCAGGGATTCGGGCAGTAACGACGCTGCAGGTGCCGCAGCGCCACGCACGAGACCGTGTGGCATGCGACCACGACGAGACGACAGCCTTCTTCGAACAGCCGCTCGACGCACTGCTCCGCGAAGTCGAGGACGGTGTCGACGTCGCGGCCTCCATAGGGGGCTCTGCCCGAGTCGCCGAGGAACACGAAGTCGTGCCGGGGCAGCGCCGTGCGCAGCGTCTTGAGCACCGTGAGGCCGCCAAACCCCGAGTCGTACACGCCGATCATGGCTGCCCCGTCGTCACGTCCCAGGACGCCACGCCGGCCGCGGGTTGTACCACCACGACTCGCCCCCGAGCCGGTTCACCGTCAGCCGCAGAAGATCCACCCCGATCACCGCACCGAACACCCGGTGCTCGTCGCTCCCGAAGGTCGCGTTCAGAGACAGCGTCACCCCGTAGGGCGCACCGAGCTGCACCGACGCGATCCCTCCCGTCGAGCCCATCCCCCACCAACGCTGATACCCGCCCGCGTCGAGCGCAACACCCCACTTGCCCACCGCGAACCCCTGCGTGGCAAGACGCAGCGCCAACCCCAGATCCACGCCCTGGCCGAAGTACGGCGTGGCGCGCACCAGCCCGCCGACCACCAGCGGCTGCGCCATCGACGATCCCATCCCGAGATCGATCTGCATGTTGGGGCGCAGCTCGTAGGACTTGCCGCGCTCCGACATCGCGCTGGCGCCGCCGCCGACGAACAACCACGACGCGACGTCGGCGCGGGCCTCGCGCGCGGTGAGAAGACCGGCGCACGCCAGGGGGAGCAGGCAGAGCAATCGGAGACCAGAGCGAATGGGCACGGTGACGACGAGCTAGCACGGCTCGGGCGCAGGCGCGACCTCGTCGTTCGCTGCAGGCTCTGCCAGCAGCAGCGCAGCCAGATCCCGCGCCCCCAGCACCGCATAGTCGCGCACGCAGTTGTTGAAGACCGCATGCACCTCCCGCACTTCAGCCGAAAGACGCCGCATCGGCTTCACCCACGCGCCAAGCTGCTCCGGCGCGTACAGGTAGTTGAACCGCTCCAGCACGCTCGCTCCGCGGTGCCATCCCGCCACGTTGTGACCGTGGAACCGCACCACCCCCAGATCCTCGCGCGTCGCCGCTGCCACCGGAGGCACCCCGCCTCCTTGCACATCGGGCTCGTCCACGATCACGTATGCCAGCCCGTTCGCGCGCAGCATGTCGAACACCCGATCGCGACGCCCCTCCTCGAGCCACGAAGGGTGCCTGAACTCCACCGCAATCCGCACGCCCGGGAGAACGCCTCCGAGAGCCTCGAGCTCACGCACTGCCCCGCGCGTCGCCGTCGTCCACGGCGGGAGCTGCACCATCACGCACCCCAACCTCCCCGCCGCACGCAGCGGCTCGAGGAACCGCGTGAAGGCCGCCTCGAGCTCCATGCGTATCTCCCTCGGCAGGTCCTTCGGACACAGACGGGTCGTGTCCGGCGCGACGTCCTTCAACGCCCTCGCGAGCTCCGACGGCAGCCTCTTGCGATCGATCGGATGCCCGGTGAACACCGGGTGCGCCTTGAGGTCGAAGACGAAGGGCCGCGGGCTTCGCTCCAGCCACTGGGCAGACACCGCGGGCGACGGGATCGCGTAGAACGTCGCATCCACCTCGACCATCGGGAACTGGCTCGCGTAGTGGGCCAGCCGCTCCGCAGGAGTCCTGGCCGTCGCCGGGTAGAACGTCCCGCAGCGAAGGAGCGTCGGGTCGGTCCAGCCCGCGGTACCGCACGCGATCGCGCCGACCCGGGCGGGGACCGGAGCGCGCAGCGCGAGCTCGCGCGCCCGTCGCAGCAGCTCCGGATCGGCTTCGGGGACCGTCACCGCCCCCGACGACTGCCCCTTGCCCATCACGCGCTCCCCACCTCGCCGCAGCACCTTCATCTGGCGTCTTCGTCGCCGTCGAAGACCTCGTCGATCGGCTCGCCGGCCCGCAGCTTCTCGAGCATCGCTCGCGCCTCCTGGGCGGCTTCGAACTCCGGACGGCTGTCGAGGAACGCCTCGATGGATCGGATGGCCCCTCGCTTGTCCCCTCCGGACGCTTGCGCCAGCCCCAACGCGTACAGCGCGTCGCCGTCGCCCGGCGTGATCTCGAGGGCCTTGCGCGCCTCCGTGATCGCCGCGCGGGTCTCCTCGAGGATCCGCAGCGCGTGCGACAGCCCGACCCGTGCACCGGTGTAGCGCGGGGCCAGCTTCACCGCCGCCCGATACGCCGCCGCTGCGGCTTCGAACTGCCCCAGCTCGAACAGCGCCACACCCGTGTAGTGATACGCATACGGGTTCGACGAATCGGTGCGGATCACGTCGCGCAGCTTCACCAACGCTTCGTGATACGAACCTTCGAGCATCAGCTCCGTCGCCTCTTCCACCGCGTCCCACTGCGCCGCGTCGTCTCGATCCTCGTCAGCCATTCGTCCCTCGCGCGTCACTTCGCCTTGTACTTCGCCGCCGCTTCCGGCTTCACTTCCTGGCTCGCCAGCGCCGTCTCGAAGCCGATCCCGACCAGCAGCGTCGACGACGTCACCTCCTCGCGCTTGTCGGCCACCTGCGCTTCCGCGATCACGCCACCGGCGCCGTTCTTCACGGTCCAGGTCACGTTGCCCAGGTAGTATCCCTTGCCCGCCTCCGGGATCTCGGCGCACACCGGCTTGTCCCCCAGCACCTTCGCAGGCGTCCCGCTCGTCGGCTGCCCGAAGCAGAACACCCCGGGACTCACCCACAGCGCGAACGTCCTGCCGTCATCCGTGATCATCTCCCGGAACGCCTGGTCGTCCTTGCCCACACGCATCACGTGCGGCGTGAGCCCCACCTCCGAGTCCGCGACCCCCTGGGTCACGACCCGGAACTGCCCGACGATCAGCGCCCGCCCGGGGCGATCCTCGAAGCGCTCTCCCGACGGCCTGGGGCGCACGAGCTCCGGGGCGCAGGCGGACAGAAGGCCAACGGCAGCGATGCATACGACAAGACGACGACTCATTTGCCGAACCTACAGGTGTCTGGGCCATAGCACTGCGGGGCTCGCGTGCGCAACGATGCGCCCGGCGCGCGCCCGTCAGAACAGGCTCAACTGCCGGCCCCGGCGCGGCACCCGCACCTCGGTGCGATCGACCATGGCGCGCGGACACGCCCGGAGGAACGGCGTCACCTCGCCCTCGAGTGCACGTCCGAACAGCACGCGACGACGACACCAGGTCACGACCGCGAGCAGCTTCGCCCTCGTGAGCGCGACGTACAAAAGCCTGCGCTCCTCGGCGTCGTCGGTCTCGAACCCCTCGACGCGCAACGGCATCAGCCCCTGCTCCGCACCCGCCACGAACACCACCGCGAACTCGCGCCCCTTGGCCGCGTGCATCGTCATCACCGCGACCTTCTCCGATCGCGGATCGTGCGTTTCGTCCTCTCCCACCTGACGACACGGGACTCCGCTGCGGCCGAGCGCTTCCAGGATCTCGCCGCGCTGCGCGCGCGTGCGCACCAGCACCGCGACGTCGCCGAAGCCCACGCCGGCGTGCTCCGCCTCCGCGCCCCTCCCCGAGTCCACCGCGAACAGGCTCGTCCCGCCCAGGACGCGCTCGAGACGCACGAGGATTTGTTCGGCTTCCGAACGAGAGGACCCGCACCCCACCAGCTCCACCTTCGGACCGTCCCGCCACGCCGTCAGCTCCCCGCCCTGCGCCTCGCTACCCAGCACCGACCGCGCCGTCCCGAGCACCTGGGCCGTGAGCCGGTAGCTGCGCTCGAGCTGCACGACCCGCGCCCCCTCGAACGCCTCACGAAACCGCAGGAAGTGCCCGGGTTGCGCACCGCGGAATCCGTAGATCGCCTGATCCGGATCGCCGATCGCGCAGAGCGTCTTCCCCCCGGGACTCCACAGCCCCACAAGCTCCGCCTGCACGTCGTTGACGTCCTGGTACTCGTCCACGTTCACCGAGTCGAATCGCTCCGCCACCGATCCCGCCCGCCCCGGATCCGAGCCGAGCAGCTCCCACGCGCGCAGCACCAGATCGTCGACGTCCACCATGCCCCGTGTGGCCAGGATGCGGTGGTATCGATCCCACGGGGCGCCGAGCCCCGCGTCATGCGCTACGGCTCCAGCGGTGTCGGCGCGCTGCTTCGCACGGCTGATCCGGTCCACCAGACGCTCCGCGTCCCGCTTCGAGCCTTCGGGACCGAGCGCCTCGAGCGCCGCCGAGAGCCGGGCCTCCTCGTCGCAGATCGCGGGAGCCTCTCCCCTCGATTCCCGCAGCAGCCGCAGCCCGAAGCCGTGGAACGTGCTCACCACCACCCGCGCACCGTGCGCCGGGAGGGCGTCGATCAGACGAGCGCGCAGCTCCTCGGCCGCCTGGCGCGTGAACGAAAGCGCGAGGACCCGCTCGGGGCGCACGCCCCCCTCGAGGATCTGCCAGGCGATGCGCGCCACCAGCGTGCGGGTCTTGCCCGTGCCGGGGCCGGCCACCACGAGCAGCGGTCCGGAGGCGCAGGTCGCGGCCTCGAGCTGGTGCGGATCGAGCCCGGCGAGGGGATCGTTCGTGGGACGAAGCAACAGTCGCGACTCGTGCACGGACGAGAGCTCGGGCGCGGCCTGGTGCGGATCGCGAGCCGCGTACTTCGCCCGTTCACGCGTCCTCTTCGCCGGCGCCGACACCGGCGCGACCAGGCGCTCCTGCCCCGCGAGCGCGTCGCGCTCCTCGGACCCGAAGATGCACACGGTGCCGAACTCGCCGTCGTAGCCCCCCTGGACCGTGAGCTGCCCCGCGCGCACACGGCGCACCGCCTCCGACACCACGGTCCCCGCCGCCGTCGCGATGTCCTCGAGCGGCGCCTCGCGAAGCACCGTGAGCTGCGGACCGAGGCTCGCCACCAGCGCGTCGACCACGCCGCGGGCGCGCTTGCTCTCGGCCCCGCACCCGAGCGCCTCCCCCACGGTCTCGGCGAGCGACACGAGCGAGACGAAGGGCCTGGCAGCCGCAGCGCGCGCCCCCTCGGGGCGATCGGTCAGGTCCATCACGCGGCTCATCACCCCCACCGTGAGCTTGCCCCCGCACACGGGACACCGCCCCTGCACCTCGCGCGTCTGCTCCGGATCGAGACGCACCCCGCACTTGCGGTGGCCGTCGAGGTGGTACTTCCCCTCCTCCGGAAAGAACTCGATCGTCCCCAGCAGCCCCTCGCCCGTGCGCAGCGCCCGCCGTATCGAGGAGAACGACGGGTCCACTTCGAACAGCGTGGCCTCCCGTCCGAGCTTCGACGGGGAGTGCGCGTCGGAGCTCGAGATGAGCGAGATCCGATCGAGGAAGCCCACGCGCCAGTTCATCGGAGGGTCCGACGACAACCCGGTCTCGGCGGCGAACACCTCCTTGGCGAGATCGCCGAAGCACGCCTCCAGGGAGTCGAATCCCGACATCGACCCGAGCATCGAGAACCAGGGAGTCCAGATGTGCGCGGGCACCAGGAACGACTCGGGGTCGGTCTCGAGCGTGATCTCGAGAAGATGGCGGGCGTCGAGACCCAGGATCGGACGACCGTCCGAGGCGAGATTGCCGATCGCAGACAGCTTCTCGATCAGCTTCCTGGCAGCCTCGAGCCCCGGCACGAAGACCAGGTTGTGGTTCTTGCGGACCCTGCCGTCGCGCTTGTAGATGTTGCTGACCTCGACCTGGAGGGCGAAGCGGACGTAGCCCGCCCTGCAGATCGCGGGCAGACCTTCCTCGGCCTTGCGCGCCAGCTCGTCGCGCAGCCGGAAGAGCCCTTGCTCGGCAGGCACGAGCTGCTCCTCGATCTCGCGCATCCAACCGGGGTGGGTGAAGTCACCGGTTCCGAGGAGCTGGATGCCCTTTTCGAGAGCAGAGCGGTGCAGGGCAGGGAAGTCGAGGTCCCGGCTCGTGGCGCGCGAGAATCGGGAGTGGATGTGCAGGTCGGCAACGATCCGCATGCCGCTCCCTACAGCGCCCCGCCGAGCCAGTCCGCGAGCTGGCGCTGGTAGGAGTTGGCCTTGGGCACGCAGCCTCCCCGATCGGCGGCAAGCTTGGAGGCGACCTTCCACCCGCAGAAGGGCACGTCGGTCCAGTAGTACTCGAAGTACGACGTCCCCCCCTGCTGGCTCAGCACCTCGTCGATCAGCGGGTGCGCAAGACTCCCCAGATTCGCGTCCTCGCGCACCTCGGCGCGCTCGATCTTGCCGTTGTCGCACTTGTCCGTGAAGAACGCGCCCTTGTCGCAGAGCTGGATCGTCGGGTAGTTCGCGTGCTTCCAGATCGCCACCCACGTGAACGGGTGCGCCAGCCCGTCGCTCGTGTCGAAGTCCACTTCCGCCGCGTCGTACCAGCCCGAGCTGTCCGACAACGCCTTGTAGTGGGCCGACATGAACACGCGCAACGGCGCCCACGTCACCCCGTCGTCCGTCGTCGCGTCCACCACCACGAACTCGCTGTCCCCCAGGTGATCCGTCAGCCCGGTCTCCGGATCGCCCCCGTCCTGCAGATACCCCAGCGCGTAGAACACCGACACATAGGTGTTGCCCTGCGACGGCTCCGCGGCCCAGAACGTGACCCGGTCGGCGTAGTACTCGTCGGCCGACAAGATCAGGCTCGGCGTGAAGGCCCGCGCGAGCTCCAGCTCCACGTAGTCCCACATCCCATCCTGATCCCGATCGCAGTCCGCCTCGTCCTCGAGCGCAAACCCGCCCTCGTGACACCCCTTGTCGCACGTCCCGTTGCTCGCCCAACCGCACGGGTCCGCTGCCCCGCACGTACACGCGTCGAACACGTGAGCCGCACACGCGCCGGAACACGCCGTCCCCCCGCCTTCCCCCTCCGACGTCGCATCGACGAATGCGTCGGACGGCGAATCATCGGAGGCGTCGTCCGCAGCGTCCGCCGCGTCGCTTCCCCCGTCCTCCTCGACGTCGGCAGCCGCATCGACCCCCGCGTCGAGCGTGCCCCCCGCCCCCGAGGAGCCGCCCGTGGACTTGCCTCCGCTGCCGCCCGCCCCCGCCTTTCCACCCGCTCCCGCGTGCCCTGCCGCGCCGCCCTGCGCGGCGGCGTCCTCCTGGGCCTGCCCTCCGGCCCCCGTTGCCGGGTCTTCGGAGGAATCGCCTCCGCCGCAGGACGCGGCGAAGAGCATGGGGAGCAACAGGGAGAGACGGGGCACGACGCACAACCGCATGGGGCGCGGAGCATAGCCGAAGTGCCGGACCTTGGGGGCCGGCGGTGACGCCCGATCACTTGTTGTAGCGCGCTCGCAGGAGGCGGAAGTACCGCTTTGCCACGCCCGCCTCCGTGGCCGCCTCCGACGTCGATCCCCCATGCCGCTGGATCGCGTCGTCCACATAGCGCCGCTCGAACTCCTCGACCACCTGCTGCCGCGCGTACTGCAGCGGCAGGCGCATCGCGACGACGTCGTCGAGGAAGTCACCCGCGGCGGGGAGGCCGTCGTCGTGCGGCGGTCGCGGACCCGGTCGGGCCAGGGCGCCGGAGCCGAACCCCGCGAGCTCTCCCAGCGCCAGGTGCCGCGAGACCGCGTTGTGCAGCTCCCGGACGTTGCCCGGCCAGTCGTAGTCGCAGAAGGCCCGCATCACCCGAGGGGAGAGCGCCTCCTCCGGGGCCCCCAACAACGAGCAGAAGTGCCGCGCGAGCAGCTCGACGTCGCCCGTTCGACGCCGCAACGGCGGCAGCTCGATGCGCGCGACGTTGAGCCGGAAGAACAGATCGTCGCGGAACCTGCCCGCCTGGACCTCGCGATCCAGATCCCGCCGCGTCGCGGCGATCACACGGACATCCACCTTGATCGGATGATGCCCCCCGACGCGCTGCACCTCCATGCGCTGGATCGCGCGCAGCAGCTTCGGCTGAAGGCTGACGTCGAGCTCGCCGATCTCGTCGATCAGCAGCGTGCCGCGATGGGCCTGCTCGAACACCCCCGAACGGCTCGCCACCGCGCCCGTGAACGAGCCCTTCTCGTGGCCGAACAGCGCCGACTCGATCAGGTTTGCAGGCACCGCCGTGCAGTCGAACACCACGAACGGCCCCGCCGCCCGCACCCCCTGCTGGTGGATCGACTCCGCCAGAACCTCCTTGCCCGTGCCCGTCTCCCCTTCGATGATCACCGACACATCCGACGCCGCCAGCCGCTCGCAGAGGGGATACAGCCTGCGCATCGCGATGCTGCCGCCCACCACCGAGCCGAAGCTGCTGCGGGACGACAGGAGCGGATTCGACGCCTCGTCGCGCGCCACCACACGCAGTGTGGTGAACCCCACACGGATCGATTCGCCCACCTCGACAAAGGCGTCGACCACGCGGACGTTGCCCACGCGGGTCCCGTTGCTGGAGCCGACATCGGTCACGCGCAGCCGCGGGCCCTGGACGTCGACGGCGGCGTGGCGCCGCGACACGGCCGGATCGGCCAGCCGAATCGCGCACGCGGAGCTGGTGCCGATCAGCACGCGCGGCTGCGTCCCATCCACCGCGAAGCTCTTGCCCGCGTCGATCCCGTCCACTACCACGAGCGTGAACGCCTGCCCCGTTGCCACCTCCGAGGCAGCCACGAGCAGCGTCTGTGCCGAGTCTGGAGAGTGCTTCTGCGCCAAGGTTCCTGCCGCGACACTACAGGAGCCCAACCGTCGAGGGAAGCCAGTGCCCTCCACGAACCTCCCCGCCCGCCGCGGATCCACGAGATCCTCCGCGGATCGGATCGATCCCCCTTCGGCCTCTCCGCGATGCCTCGCGCCCGCGATGTCCCCACGCACGGCACGCGGATCGGCGGGCGCGTCGCAGCCCGCCGCGCAGCCGTCGGCACGGGTCGGCAACGGCACGCGCGGTGCAACCGCCGCGGTGGGCAATCCCCGCCCGAACCGAAGGAGCTCACGATGACGATCCGCAGTCCACTCACCAGGGTCTCGACGCTCGGGCTGGTGGCGATCGGGTCGGCACTGTGCATCGGCGCCGTGTCGGCGTGCGCGTCGGAAGACCAGGGCAACGACGGATGGTGGAATGGCGGAAAGAGCGGGGCGGCAGGTGCGGCGGGAGCTCCGTCCTCCTCCGATGCGCCATCCCAGGGCGGCGCCTCCTCGCAGGATGCGGGCAAGACCCCGTCGGATGCAGGCAAGGGCGGCGCGGCGGGCAAAGGGGGCGCCGGCGGAGCGAGCGGGGGTGCCGGTGCCCAGACCGGCGGTGCGGGCGGCTCGGTGCCGGCCGAGGACGTCGCGTCGGCGCCCGAGCAGCCGGCGTTCCTGGGGCTCGACGAGCACTGCAAGCTGATCAGCGATCGGAACATCGACGATCCGACGCCGAACGACACGCACCATCGTGCGAACCTGCGGGGAACGGATCTGGGGATCAGCGTAGCCCACGGCAACGATCTGTACTTTTTCTTCGGGGACACGGCGGGAGCGCAGGGGATCTGGCCGTTGGGGCCGGAGTCGCTGCCGGACGCTGTGGGCTATTCGGCCCAGCCGTATTCCGCCGTTGCGAAGGACCCGAGTCTGCTATGCTCCAATCTTCGATTCCTTCTCACGGGCGGCAAGACGGGCAATGTGCAGGGGGACTTCGCGGGGACGAGCATGCAGCCTCCGCCGGGGCATTCGATCGCGGAGTTCATCCACAACCCCGCGGGCCCGCGCGGGCAGAACGTGTTCCCGAATCTCCCGGGGGACTTCGAGGTTCCCTCCGGCGCCTTCTCCTTCGGAGGCTCCCTCTATGTGTTCTACACCACCGTGAACCTCGACCCCTTCGAGATGCAAGGCTCCTATCTCGCCAAGTGGGATACGCCGTCCAAGGGCGGCAAGCCCGATTACCGCATCCTCTATCAGGTTGACCAGCGATTCGACTCCCACGGCCAGCTCCGCGGCAACTTCGTCAATATCGCCGCCATGGTCGAGCCCCCCTACGTGTACCTGTACGGTACCGGAAAGTACCGCGCCAGCCCCGTGCATCTCGCCCGCAAGCTGCTGAGCACCCTGGACACGCCCGGCGGGTTCGAATCCTACGAGGCCCTGACCGGCACCTGGGGCCCCGCCGACGCCCTCGCCGCTCCCGTCGTGGTTATGCCCGCCATCGGCGAGCTGTCCGTTCAGCACTTCCCCGCGATCAACCGCTACGTCATGATGGACGCCGAACCCCTCGGCATCATCGCACGCTTCGCCGACAAGCCCGAAGGGCCTTGGAGCACCGGAGTGTCCGTGGCCTCCATGGCCGATCCGCTGTTCGCCCTGAAGTACTGCTGCATCAACAACGACTGTATCGGCGAGCGCCTCCTGAACTGCGATCGAGCAGGATTCTACGGCACCTACATGCTTCCCGACGTGATCGTCAATACCGATGGATCCTTCTCCATCCCCTTCACGATGTCCACCTGGGATCCCTACAACGTCGCGCTGATGACCGCGAAGTTCAAGTGAGCCTCTCCCCCAGCTCTGACACCAACACAGAACTCCACGCCCCCGGCCCAGCGCGTCGGCTCACCACCATGCCCTCCCCCCAAGGCTTTCGAGCGTCGACCCGAAGTGCTAGCCTGCGCTCGTGTCCGCCTCCATGTCGTCTCCGTCCCTGCCGATGGTCATCGGGCGCTACGAGCTGCGCGCCGTCCTCGCGCGCGGCGGCATGGCGACCGTGTACCTGGGACGCCTCGGCGGCATCGCCGGATTCTCGAGAGCCGTCGCCATCAAACGCCTCCACCCCCAGTTCGCCACGGACCCGTCATTCGTGGCCATGTTCGTCGATGAAGCCCGGCTCGCAGGGTGCATCCACCACCCGCATGTCGTGTCGGTGAACGACGTGGTCGCGCACGACGGCGAGCTGCTGCTGGTGATGGACTTCGTTCGCGGCGCTTCGCTCAGCGCGCTGCTTTCGGCGGAGCGCTCCGCAGGGCGGAAGACCGACGTTGGGATTGCGGCGCGGGTCCTGCGCGACGCGCTGCAGGGGCTGCACGCCGCGCACGAGGCGCGGGATTCCCACGGGCAACCCCTGTCCATCGTGCACCGCGACGTCTCCCCCCAGAACATCCTCGTGGACGCCACCGGCGTCGCTCGCATCATCGACTTCGGCGTCGCCAAGGCCGTCAGCCGCGTGCAGAATACCCGCGAAGGCCAGCTCAAGGGGAAGCTCTGCTACATGGCCCCGGAGCAGCTGCGAAATCAACGCGTCGACCGGCGCGTGGACGTCTACGCCGCCGCCGCCGTGCTCTGGGACGCTCTCGCCGGCCAGAGCATGTTCGACGCCGACAACGAAGCGAGCCTCGTGTATGCCATTCTCGAAGGGCGACGACCCTCCCTGCGCGAGATCTCCCCCCACGTGCCCGGACCCCTCCTCGAGGTCGTCGAACGAGGACTCTCCCTCGATGTCCGGTCCCGCTTCGCCTCCGCTGCCGAAATGGCCGAAGCCATCGAGTCCGCCGTTCCCCTCGCTGCGGAGCGCGAAGTCGCCCGCTGGCTCGCCCAGATCCTCCCCTCGGAGCTCGAGCGCCAGGCCGCACTCCAGCTCGACGTCGAAACCCACGTGGCTCCCCTCGGTATCGCGCTCCCCTCGGCGGCGGCGATTGGCTCTGACGGACTCCGGCCCCCCGAGCTCGGCCGCTCCGCTCTGGCGAAGCGTGCAGACGCCGCGGGCGACTCGGAGGCCCGGCCCGCGCACGACCCCGCCTCGCCCCGTCTCACGTCCCTCGCCCCCGGCTCCCTCCGGATTACCCATGTCGTTGCGATCGCGGCCAGCGCCGTCCTGCTCTCCACCCTCGCGGCCTGGACGATCGCCCACCGTGCGGGTGACCGCGCCGCCGCGCCCTCAGGGGAGATCGCGTCGGTCGCGGCCTCGTACGACGCGCTACGGCCGGCTGCCGAGAGCTCCGCGACGGCTCCGATTCCCTCGCTGCTCGCGGACGCCGCCCCGGAGCCCGCGGTGTCGGCGGAGGCGACTGCAAGCGCGAGCGCATCCCAGCCGGCAACCCCGTCCTCTGCCGTTCCGAAGAAGAAGAGAAAGTACTATGGATTCTAGCTCCGGAGCGGCGAGGCGACGGGTGGCGCGACGGACGTGCGTGTTGTTGGGATGTGCGTGGACTCTGTGGTCGGGGCACGGTCTTGCGCAGGCGCAGCCTTCCGAGGCGGACAAGGAAGTCGCGCGCGGCATGATGGAGAAAGGCGACGCGTCGTACGACGCAGGCAGACTCGACGCTGCGCTCGAGTCGTATCGGAAGGCCGACTCGATCGTGGGAGTCCCCACCACGGGACTGGCCGTGGCTCGCGTGCTCGAGCGGCTCGGTCG
>JAKLDZ010000133.1 GCA_022703255.1 Myxococcota bacterium
CGTTGGGGTGGGACCGGACATCGGGCGTGAGGAGCATTGAGAGGGGGGCGGGGGAGGCAGCGGAGGGGGGGAGACGGGAGAGGCGACGGGGGAGCCGCGGAGATTCGAGGCGGGGGATGAGGAGAGCGGTTGCCGCGCCGCAGCCGAGCATGTAGGCAGGGGCATGCTCGCCGGTCATCCTCGCGGACTCTACATCGCCTTTTTCGCCAACATGGGGGAGCGGTTCGGCTTCTACACCATGATGGCCATTCTGGTCCTGTTCCTGCAGGCCAAATACAACCTGCCGGAGAACAAGGCCGGGCTGATCTACAGCGTATTCTACTTCCTGATCTACGCGCTGGCCCTGGTGGGCGGGCTGATCGCGGACCGCACGCAGAAGTACCGAGCGACGATCCTGGCGGGCATCGTGGTGATGTTCTGCGGGTACGTGATCATGGCGGTGCCGGGGATGGGGTTGCCGGTGGCGCTGCTGGGGCTGCTGTGCATCGCCCTGGGCAACGGCCTGTTCAAGGGGAATCTGCAGGCGCTGGTGGGGCAGATGTACGACGATCCGTCGTACGCGCACCTGCGGGACACCGCCTTCTCGGTGTTCTACATGGGAATCAACATCGGAGCGGTGTTCGCTCCCAACGCGGCGCGTGCGGTACGGACATGGTACCTGGGGACGCACGGGTTGAAGTACGACGCGGATCTGCCGTCGCTGTGCAATCGATTCCTCGACGGGGACACGTCGAAGACCGACGCGCTGGCGAGCCTGGCGGTGAAGGCCACGGGGGCGCCGGTGACGGATCTGCGGGCATTTGCGCAGAACTACATGGAGGTGTTCACCACCGGGTACAACTACGCGTTCGGGATCGCGGCGTGCGCGATGCTGGTGTCGCTGACGGTGTACGTGTTCTTCAAGCACTGGCTGCCGGATCGCAAGAGCCAGGGGAAGGCGGGAGCCGGTGAGGTGCCCGCGATGCCGAAGGAGCAGGAGCGGCAGCGGCTGGTGGCCCTGGGGCTGGTGTTCGTCGTGGTGATCTTCTTCTGGATGGCATTCCACCAGAACGGCCTGACGATGACCTACTTCGCGCGCGACTACACGGTGAAGGCGATCGGCAAGCTCTCGTATCTGGCGTTCGACATCCGGGGGCTGCTGCTCATCGCCAGCACGATCGCGGGGCTCGTGTTCCTCGTGCGCGGCCCGTCGCCGCTGCGGCGCGGCTTGGGGGCGGTGCTCGCCCTGGGCTGTCCCGCGCTGGCCTTCTGGCTGTACTCCGGCTACGGCGAGCGCAACCCGATCGAGCCCGAGGCCTTCCAGCAGTTCAATCCGTACTTCGTCGTGTTCCTCACGCCCGTGGTGATTGCGATCTTCGGCGCCCTGCGCGCCAAGGGCAAGGAGCCGTCGACTCCGCGCAAGATCGGAATCGGCATGATCCTGGCCGCCCTGGGATTCGTGATCATGCTGGCCTCCTCGACGGGCCTCCCCTCTCCCGCGGAGCTGGCGGGGCAGCCGTCGGGCGTACGTGTGTCGGAGCACTGGCTGATCTCGACCTATCTCGTGCTCACGGTTGCCGAGCTGTTCCTGAGTCCGATGGGGTTGTCGTTCGTGTCGAAGGTGGCGCCGCCGCGGTTCCAGGGGTTGATGCAGGGGGGGTGGCTGGGGGCGACGGCGCTGGGCAACCAGCTCTTGTTCGTGGGCAGCTCGTTGTGGATGGTGTTCCCGGTCTGGGCCGTGTGGCTGGTGTTCGTGGTATGCTGTCTGGTGTCGGCGACGTTCATCTTCTCGATCTTGAAGCGGCTCGAGAAGGCGACGGCCTGACGTTGGGAGTGGGAAGAGGGCTCGGGCGTTGGGGGGCGCCTGGGCGGTGCGGGCGCGAACGCGGGGGAGCGTTGGCGCTGCGCCGGCCACGGTTCACTTCCTCTTGAAACCAATGAACCGTGTGATAGGCATGTCGCCGCCGAGTCCCCGCATGAATGCCTCCGATACCATCGGTCAGCCCGTCCCCAAGCCCCGCGCCTGGGCCGCCGCCATGCGCCTGCCCTTCACCAGCGTAGCCGTCGTCCCCTTCGGCGTCGGCGCCTGGCTCGCCCACGCTCACGGACGGATGACCTCCGCGAGCGCGACGGTGGCAGGGTTGCTGGCGGTGTTCCTGATGACGATTGGCTGCTACCTGCTGGGGGAGGCGCACGATCAGGTCGAGGACGTCGCGACTCTGAAGTATGGCCGGAACAAGTTTTCGGGCGGCTCCTTGATGGTGAGCAACGGCTCGCTGCAGGAGCGGCAGGTGCGGCTTGCGGCGCTGGGTTCGTTCGTGGTGGCGCTGCTGCTCGGACTGTACGTGGTAGTGGTGCACAGCGCGCCGTGGCTGTTGGGGCTCGGGGTATTCGGCGGCATTGCGGCGGCGTTCTACTCGATGCCCCCGGTGCGTCTGGTCAAGCGCGGATTCGGCGAGCTGTTCATCGGCGTGTGCTACGGCTGGCTCACCATCGTGACGGGCTATGCGAGTGCGTCGGGGGGAATGCCGACGTTTGGGCACTACGTGACGTTGCCGGTGGCGCTGACGGTGTTCAACATCATCCTGATCAACGAGTTTCCCGACTACGAAGCGGATCGCGAGGCAGGCAAGCGCAACCTGCTGGTGCGGATTGGGAAGCGAGCGGGGGCGGTGGTGTATGCGCTCGCCATGGTGGCGACGGCTGCGGTGTTCGTGGTGATCTGGCATGCGCACCGGGGTGGCTCCTTGGGCCACGGGATCGTGGCCGCGGCGCCCGGCGCATGGGCGCTGTGGCTGGCGTTCGAGGTGGGAGTCCTTCGCGCGTACGAGGATCGCGGGCGGCTCGAGTCCGTGGCTGCGAGGACGATCGTGCTGAATCTGGCGAGCGCGATCTGCGTGGGAGTGCTGGTACGATGATGCTTGCACCGTATTTCGCGTTCGGCAATCTCACCCGTCAGCTTCGGGCGGCGTTGATGCTCCGCAAGGCGACGGGATGGAGGCACTTCGGGTCGTGGGTGCGGACCAGCTCGCTGCGATCGATACCGGTCTCTGCGGGGGCGGTGGGAATGGGCTGCATCGGATACGGCAGGCACGCGGTGTGGGAGGTGACGGAGGCGTGCAATCTGCGGTGTCGTCATTGTCACGTGAGCTCGACCGGAGCGGGCCCGGACGAGCTGACGACGCGGGAGGGGAAGGCTTTCGTGGACCAGCTTGCGTCGATGGACGCGTTCCGAATGCTGGTCTACAGCGGCGGGGAGCCGCTGGTACGCAAGGACATCGACGAGCTGCTGGCGCACTCTGCGCGTCGGGGGCTGGTGAACGTGATTGCGACCAACGGCACGCTCATCGACGCCGCCAGGGCGAAGGAGCTGAAGAGGCTCGGGGTGCGGGGGATTGCCGTGGGATTCGACTCCACGGATCCGTCGATTCACAACGAGATCCGGCGCAGCCCTACGGCCTTCGACCGGGCGATGCGGGGCATCGAGGCGTGCAAGGCCGCGGGGATGGTGGTGCAGATCAACTTCACGGCGATGCGGGAGAACCTCGCCACGCTGCCCGACGTCATCCGCTTCTGCCACGAGATCCGCGCGGACATCATGCTCTGCTACCAGCTCGTGCCGATGGGGCGAGGCAGCGCGATCGTGGATTCGGCGTTGAGCGCGGAGGAGACCCGCGAGCTGGTGGACACGGTGCGTCGCATGCAGCGCGACGCGGTGACGATCGTGGAGCCGGTGGCGGCGCCGCAGTATTGGCCGCACCTGCTCGGACGCGATCACACGGGAGAGAAGCCGCCCATGTCGGGCGATGCGTTCCACGGGTGCGCGGCGGGTTGGGGGCTGTTGTACGTCAAGCCGAACGGCAACGTGTGGCCCTGTCCTTTCGTGCCGATCTCGGGCGGGAGCGTGCGGGACGAGAGCCTGCGGGACATCTGGGAGCGGAGCGACATCTTCGTGAAGCTGCGGGATCGGTCGCAGCTCCAGGGCAAGTGCGGCGAGTGTGAGAACAAGGAGATCTGCGGGGGGTGCCGCGGCAAGGCGTACGCCGCGTCGGGAGATCCGCTGGCCGAGGATCCTGCGTGCTACCTGCACCACACCGGCAAGCCTGCCTACAAGGCGGAGTTCATCAGCGGCAAGGAGCGCGAAGGGGGCTGCGAGCGCGAGGCATGCCCGGCGGAGCAGGGCACGCTCGGGTGCGGTCCGAACGCCCTCGAGCAGCGTTGCGGGCCGTCGGCGCAGGTGACCTGATCCGGGCGACGCCCCGGGGGCTGCGGGCCGCAGACTCCCCTTCCCTTTCCGCGTGTCTCTGCTATGAACCGGCGGTTCGCTTGCCGCCCCGTTGTGGCGAGCAGTGGACGGCCCCGGCGTCGCGGATCTCGAGGGCGACGGGTCCCGTCCGGTCGATCGCAACTCCCTCGTGACTGGAGAGACCGATGTCGGAAGCCAAGCTCATCATGACCCTGCCGCAGGGGACCATCACAGCCACCAGTCTCTCGGTCGTGGACTTCGCGCGGCACCGCAGCCCGGGTTCGGGCAAGTACTTCGACGGGCGCGCGCTGCATGTGGACCTTTCGGTTCGGGGTGGCAAGCCGGGGTTCGAGTATCGCGAGGAGGGGGGCTGGCGCGACACGAAAGAGGACACGGTGGCGGCGCTGGCGGCGGCGGCGGCGGGACGTCGGACCAAGACCGCGCTGTCGAACCAGGCGTTCAGCACGACGCCGCTGACGGCATGGGAGCAGCTGTACCTGGCGAAGTCGTGTGGCGAGCTGCTTGCGATGCAGGACGGGGGCTCGGTGGGGTTGTTCTCGCGGCACGAGTGCAGCGAGGGGATGACGGCGGACGAGATCGCGACGGCGATCGGGCAGAGGCCTCCGCCGCAGCGCATTCCGCGTCTGTACATGACCTTCTGTCCCATCGAGATGCTGGCGTTCTCGACGCTGACGCCTGCGGAGTACGTGTGGTACGCGACGCATCGTCCGGGCAAGGTCTTCCGCTCGGTGGCGTTCACGGAGGTGCACGAGGATCCGGGGCTGCGCATCGCGGCGCTGTCGGTGTTCGAGCGCGGCAAGCAGGAGCTGGCCGAGAGCGGCGGGAAGAAGAAGACCAAGACGGTGGTGTTCGGCGACTGCTTCAACCGGGTGCCGTTCAACAGTTGGGTGGGATACGACGAAGACGCGCCGGGCGGGATCTACGTGGGGGATCGGGACGGGGCATTCCTCTGGCGGTTCCCGAAGACGATTCCGCGCTCCTGGGAGCGCGCGTACTGAATCGACGCGGGAGAATCCGCGCGTCATTCGGGCCGCGGCGATTGCCGTCGCGGCCCATTCCTCGAGAATCCTGATTGTGTCCGGCCGAGGTCGAACTACCTCGCTTGGGGGAGACCTGACCGGATTCGGGGGCGGGTGCGCGCTCTGCGGGGGATCGCGAGCCGGGCGGACGCTCCGGTGATCGGCTCATCTGCTTCGCCCCACAACCTCCTCTCGGCATTTCGTTCCGGGTCGGTTACGATGTGCACGGCAGGATGTGAGGACACGATGATCAGCGGGCGCGAGAGGAACCGATCATGAGCGGCACCGCGTATTCGGGGGATCCGAGGGCGCCGGCGCCGCAGGCTCCTGGTCACGGGGATCCGGGCCTGCCGGCGGTGGGGGGAGAGATCGCGGGGCGCTATGCGCTGGTGAGGCTGATCGGCAAGGGCGGCATGGGAGCGGTGTACGAGGCGCGTCACCGGGAGACGCAGAAGCGCTGCGCGCTGAAGCTCCTGCTCTCGCCCGATCTGATGCGGAACCGGGAGATGCTGGCGCGGTTCCAGCGGGAGGCGCGGGCCTGTGCGGCAATCGAGAGCGAGCACATCGTGCAGGTATTCGATTCGGGCACGGACGCGCAGACCGGGTTGCCGTACATGGTGATGGAGTACCTGGTGGGGGAGGATCTCGACCAGGTGTCGGAGCGTCTGGGGCCGTTGCGGCCCGATGTGGCAGCGCGGCTGATCCTGCAGGCCTGCATCGGGTTGGGCAAGGCGCACGATGCGGGGATTGTCCATCGGGACATCAAGCTGGCGAATCTATTTCTCACGCACAGGGATTCCGCCGGGCTGACGGTGAAGGTGCTCGACTTCGGGATTGCCAAGGTGAAGATGGAGAACTTCGCCCAGACGGCGGGGGCGGAGGCGCACAAGCTGACGCGGACCGGGAGCATGCTCGGGACTCCGCTGTACATGTCTCCGGAGCAGGCCAAAGGGGCGGCCCATGTCGATGCGCAGACCGATGTCTGGTCCATGGGGATTGCCCTGTACCGGCTGCTTGCAGGCCGCACGCCCTTCGAGAGCGCGGAGTCTCTTGGGGAGTTGATGGTGGGAATCATCACGGGGCAGGTGCCTCCGGTGCAGGACCTCGCGCCGTGGGTGCCGCCTGGGCTGGCGGGCGTGGTGGAGACGGCGCTCTCGCGGGACCTTTCGGTACGATACCGCAATGCCAATCAGCTCCGTGAAGCGCTGTCGGAGCAGTGCCCCCAGGGGGGATTCGTCGGGGCGGATGCGCTGGTCTCGCTTCCTGCGGAGACGCGGGCGACGATCGCGCCGAGGCTGCCGCGGCAACCGGGGATGCAGGAGACGGGCTCGCGGATCGGTCTCGCGATGACCGCCGGGAGCACGCAGACCGGGAAGCTGTCGCGGGGAGGGCGTTGGGCGATCGGGGCGGGGCTGGGTGTGCTGTTGCTTGGCGGGGCGACGGGGGCGGTGGTGGTGGCGCGAACGCGCCAGCCGCCGGTCATTGCGACGGTGGGGCCGGCGCCGGACGCGTCGGAATCCGCGCGAGGGCTCGCGTCACCTGCGGGGGAATCCTCGACACCGGCGCTCAGGACTTCGCGGCTGCGGGTATCGCCCGACGGGGTGCAGGTGACCGTGGACGGCACGGCGGCGGAGGTAGTGGATGGATCCGTGGCGATCTCGGGGCAGGCTGGAGCGACGCGGGCGGTGGGATTGACGTACAAGGGATCGCATTCGGAGCAGGTGGTGGCCATCACGCAAGACGGGCTGGTGCCGTCGGCCATCTCGGTGGAATCGAAGGCGGCGAGCCCGGCGGTGCCTGGGAGCAAGGGCGACCGGAAGGCACCGGGGGACAGCCGCACGGCCGCGCCGCCCGGGGGCAAGGCGCCCGCGGCGACCGCGGACAAGAAGCCACCTCCGCGCATCAACAAGGACACTTCGGAGTTCGAATAGAGGGGAATCCTCAGGGGTCCTTTCCGGCGCCCCGTTGGGATGGAGTCCGATGACAAAACGACTGTCGAGTCTTCCGCTCATCGCCCTTGGATTGTCGTGCCTTCCGCTGGTGTTGCCACGGCTCGCGGCTGCCCGGCCCGCGCCAGCGTCTTCCGCATCCTCGGCCAGCGCCGCGGCGCCTCTCTCCAGCGCATCGGCGCCTTCGGGCGCGGAGCCGTCGGCTGAAGAGCAGGCCCGCAGGCAGGAAGCCAAGCGTCGATTCCTGCGGGGGGTCGACCTGGTGCAGCGTGAGCAGTGGGACGCGGCTCTGGCCGAGTTCCTTGCCTCCCGGGAGCTGCATGCGACGCGCGTGGCGATCCGCAATGCGGCGGAGTGTCTCCACCAGCTCAACCGGAATGCCGAAGCGCTGGAGATGTACAACGAGCTGCTGCAGAAGCATGGGGATTCGATGTCGGCGGAGGATGCGACCTCGGCGGGCGACGCGATCACCCAGCTTCGGAAGCTGGTCGGCTCGTTGACGGTCGCGGTCGAGCCCGCGGGCGCGGTGGTGATCGTCGACGGAAGAGAGCGGGGAATCGCACCGCTTCCCCGACCGATCGTGGTGGATCCCGGCACCCATTCGGTGAAGGTGTTCAAGGAGGGATTCCTCTCCCAGGACACGCAAATCCTGGTGGCTGGCGGGCAGACCAAGACCGTGAACGCGACGTTGAAGGTGCTGTCGGAGTCGGGAAGGCTCACGGTCAACGAGCGCGACGGCAAGGTGCTCGACGTGGTGGTAGACGGGGCGGTGGTGGGCAAGACGCCCTGGAGCGGCGCGTTGGGGGTGGGGACGCACGTGGTGTTCCTGCGTGGTGCGGAGGATCTGGGATCGCCGCCCAGTGCGGCGTCCGTGCAATCGGGCAAGACCATCTCGCTCACGCTGGTTGCGACGAAGCTGGACACGGAGATCCGGGTAGAGCCGACGCCGTCGGGGGCGCGGGTGGACATCGACGGGGTGACGGTAGGCAACGGGGCATGGGGAGGGAGGCTGACGAGCGGCGCGCACCGGGTGGAGGTGTCAGCGGAAGGATTTCTCTCGTGGAGTCGCGAGGTACGGGTCGCTCCGAACCAGCGCGAGGTATTGCGGGTGTCGCTCGAGCGCGACCTGACGGATCCGCGTTGGAAGAGCGCGTTCCGGCCGCATCTGTACGTGGAGGCGTTGGGTGGCATGGCCTGGTCGCCGAGCTTCGGAGGTTCGGCGGACGCGGCGTGTGCGGGGGGAGACTGCTCCGAGCGGTCGCGACCGATGGGTTGGCTGGCCGGGGCTCGCGGAGGATTCCAGGTCACCCAAGGGCTCGGAGTGGAGCTCTTTCTCGGGTATCTGTCGGCATCGGAGAGCATGACTCGGAAGCAGACGGCGCGGGGAGACTTCGCGATGGCCTCCGAGGACTACCGGGACACGACGAAGATATCGGGACCGTTGGCGGCCTTGTCGGCGAGCTATCAGTTCTTCGAGAAGACCCCCCTGCTGTTCCGATTGTGGGCGGGGGCTGCGCGGGTGAAGGCGTCGTTCACGAACGAGGGCACGTTTTCGGGGACTGCGATACAGAACGAGGATCCCTCGACGGCGGTGCCGTTCTCGGTGAAGCTTTCGGTACCGGAGCATGCGACGCGTCTGTGGATGCCGTTGGTGGGGCCGGAGGTACGGTTCGGGTACAGGTTCTCGAAGAGCTTCGCGATCGACGCGGGCGTAGCGATGTTCCTGTTGTTCCCGCCGGAGACCCTGCGCAGCGGCACCAGCGCCAAGGAGCAGGATTCCGGGACCCGCAATGCGTACCCGGCGGACATCCCCGCGGGATTCGCGGACGGCGCACCGATCCGCCTGGGGATTGTGAAGCTGGCGCGGGACAACGGGTTCGGCACTTCGCTGATGGTGGTGCCGACGGTGGGGGCGCGGCTCGACTTCTGACCGGGATGGGGAGGTGCTGGGGGGGGGTGGTTCACATCCAGGGGAAGGTGATCAGGTGCGGCCAGTCGCCGGTGAAGCGTGACGCGCGCCCCTTGTCGGAAGCGATGAGGCTGATGGTGAGGTTGACGTAGGAGACGTGTTTGCGCTTGCCCCGGTGGTGTTCGGTGGGGCGGGACTTGGGAACGCAGATTTCGCCGCGAACGACGCCGTGCTGGTTGCGTTCGAACGACAGGCCGAAGGCGCTCTGGGTGACGAGGTCGTGCCCTTGCTTGCGGGAGACGCGTCGGTGGATGCGGAGCCAGCGGACGGGGACGCGTTCGGTCCAGGACTCCCAGAACACGAGGCGGATGCGTGCCTCGTGCAGGTCGAGGGGGCGCGGAGTCGGGATGTGGACTTCGTAGCGGAAGCTGCTTCCGGGCTGGAAGACCGCGCGGTCGAGGCCGAGCTCCACGACGCCGACGGCACGCCAGAACCAGCGTTTGCGGACATCGCGCAGGGCGCCGAACAGGGGCAGGACGAGGGCAGCGCAGCCGAGGGCGGCGGGGAAGAGGACGAAGCTGGTGGGAGGGAAGGTCCGGTAGGCGGCGAGGCGCCACAGGGGGACGACGACGGCGGTGAGGCACAAGGCGGAGGCGAGGAGCAGCGCGAGGGTGCGGGTGAGGGAGACCGCTCCCATGCGAAGGCGCGCGTAGCGCAGGGAAGGATCGGGCAGGTAGCGGCTGATGATGCTCCACTCCCTGGGATCGCCGACCACGGGGCGGCCGGCCGGAGGCGGCTCGCGCGCGGCATCGGTGGATGGTGGCGGCGGGTCTTTGGCCGGGGCGGGCTGAGTCATGCGGGGAGGGAGTGTAGTCGAATCGGGCGGCGAGCGTAGGGGGGAGATTGGGCGACCTCACGAGGCGAGGGCCGGATGGTACAAGGGCGGAGGGGGGGAGCGTCCGACGGCGAACGAGCGGGTGAGCGCGGGGCGAGGAGGGAGGGTCGGGGGCCGAGGGGCGGAGCAGGGATCGGAGGCGACGGGCAGGGCGTGGGAGCGCATTCGGATCGAAGCGATAATCTGCGCGAGGGCGCGGGCCACGACGCTGCAATCGCGGGTATGGAAGCTGGAGCGGAGGGGATCGCGAAGGTGGTCGAAGCGGTCGGGCTGGACGCAACCCTGGAGGGTGGAGACGATTTCCGGGGGGGATTGGATTCGAGCGCAGCGCCACCATTCGGGGCCGCGGTGGCAGAGCTCGGAGAGCAGTTGCCCGAGGCGTGCGGCGTGGCTGGGCCACAGGACGCAGGCGGCAGCGGAGCCGAACAAGGCGATGGCTGCGAGCTCGCGCGGACCGGGGCGCGCGGAGCGTCCGGGATGGGGCAGACAGAGGGGGACGATTGCGAGAGCGAGGGCGAAGGGGAGGAGGTTCTGGGACAGGGAGGCGATCAGGGCGCCGCCGGCGACGCACGCGGTCACGGCGGATCCCGCCCCTTGCAGGGGGGGGAGTGACGGGATGCGTTGGGGGAGGGGCAAGGGGGGTCCTTCGGGTTCGCGCTTCGGAACCGAATGGTAGCGGGGGCGAGTTGGGGATGAGAAGTTTGCGGCGAACGGGGGGGTGGGGATGAGGAGGGGACAGGGACGGTGAGCGAGCTTGACCGGGTCTGGTGATTCCGGTCTCATGGCCGGCATGCAGATTCAAGCCGCACAAGCACCGCGGGACCGGGGGAAGATCTGGGCGGGCGCGATCATCTACACGCTGCTGCTCATCGTGGGGGCGCTGCTGCTCTTCCTGTTCCTTGCGGCGGACATCTTCACCTACAAGGACCCGGGTGCCTACCTCGGCATGATGGGTCTGGGCGCGGTCATCGCGTTCGTCGCCGTCGGATTCTACCTGCTGGTGCCAATCATCATCGATCGCTACGACCCCGAACCGTGGTGGGCATTGCTGGCCGCGTTTCTCTGGGGAGCGACCGTGAGCTGCGGCTTCTCCGGCGTCATCAACTCCATCGTCGGCGGAGTCGTGGGCTCCTTCGACAAGCAGACCGGCGAAATCGTGGGAGCCGTCGTCAGCGCGCCGATCGTCGAGGAGTTCTTCAAGGGACTCCTGGTGGCGATCATGTTCTTCTTCTTGCGCAGGGAGTTCGACGGCGTGGTGGACGGCGTCATCTACGCGACGTTCACGGCGCTGGGCTTCGCGGCCACGGAGAACGTGCTGTACTATGCGCGATCGGGGCTCAAGGGAGGGTTCGGCTCGATTCTCACGGTGGTGATTCTGCGCGGGGTGCTGAGTCCGTGGTGCCATCCGTTGTTCACGTCGATGACGGGAATCGGGTTCGGAATAGCGCGGGAGTCGAAGTCCACGATGTGGAAGATCGCGGGGCCCATCGGGGGCTACATGGCGGCGGTGGGGCTGCACGCGATGTGGAACGGGACGGCGACGTTTGCGGGGCTGCTGACGGGGTCGCAGGGAGCGGCGGCGCTCGCGCTGATCCTGCAGATCGGGCTGTTCATCGTCTTCATGCTGGTTTTCACCGCGATCATGATCGCGCTGGTGGTGCGTGAGGGACGGATCATCCGCAAGTTCCTGCAGGACGAGGTGTTGATTGGGACGATGACGGCGGCGGAGGTGGATCTGGTCTGCTCGCCGATCGGGCGAACGAAGGCGCTTTTCTCCCGCGGCGGGTTCAAGGGCCGGGCGTTCGTGAAGACGGCAGCGACCCTTGCGATCAAGAAGTGGCACACTGCGCGCGCGATGGAGGGCAAGAAGATGACCGTGAGCATGGACTTCATCGTCCCGCTCCGTCAGGAGATTGCCCGACTCCGCTCCGAGATGGGTGGGGCGGCGCCGCAGCCCGTGCAGCCGACCGCGGGGCCTCCGATGCCGATGGTGCAGCCGAGGCCGGGGCAGCAGGCTCCGCAGCAGCCCGGGAATCCGCAGCAGGCGCGCCAGGGGATGCCCCAGCAGGCACCCGGGCAGCCGGGGTATCCGCAGCAGGGGTATCCGCAGCAAGGGCCTGCGCAGCCGCAAGGGTATCCGCAGCAGGGGTATCCGCAGCAGGGGTATCCGCAGCAAGGGTATCCGCAGCAAGGGCCTGCGCAGCCGCAAGGGTATCCGCAGCAAGGGCCTGCGCAGCCGCAAGGGTATCCGCAGCAGGGGTATCCGCAGCAAGGGCCTGCGCAGCCGCAAGGGTATCCGCAGCAGGGGTATGGTGTGGCACCGACGCAGGCTTCTCCTGGGAACTACCCACAGCAGCCGTGGCAGCCGCAGGGGCCGGGGCGTCCGGGCGGACCGCAAGGGGGAGGAACCCCGCAGCGCTGAGGAGCGGGACAGGGAGCGAGCGATCCGCGGCATTCGGATTCCGTCTCGGGGGCAGGGATTCCCCCGGCGACGGAAGTCCTGTGATCGCCGTGGATTTGCAGGCTCTTCGATGCTTGACGCCTCCACGGATCCGGGCCGATCATGCGAACATGGTGGGAGGGGGGTCAACGGCCAGGCGGTGGTCGCAAACCGGATTGGGGCCCGTTCGGGAATGGCCGGCGGTGTTGCGAGCGGCGTTCCGGATTGCGCACGCGAGCCAGGATCCCACCTTCGTGCTGTGGGGAGGCGAGCGGCGGCTGCTGTACAACGACGCCTTCGCGCCGCTGATTGGGGAGCGCCACCCGGGCGCGCTCGGGGAGCGGGCGGAGACGGCGCTTGCCGCGTTCTGGGGTGACATCGGATCGGTCGTCGAGGCGAGCGTGGCGGGACGGGCCGGGAGGGTGGGCGGAGTGCGTCTCGAGCTGCGCCGTGACGATCGCCCCCGGATCGCGCGGTTCGCGTTCTCGTTCACGCCGATCCCCGACGACGAGGGGGTCGTGCAGGGAGCGTTCTGCACCGCGTCGGAGGAGCTCTCGCCGGCGTTCGCGTTGGGGATGCGAAGCCGCGACGATGCCGGAGAGGTGCTTCAGCGGTACCGGCTGCTGGTCGAGCATTCGCGCGACATGATGTTGATCATCCGTGGGAGGGACGGGCGGATCCTCGAGGCGAACTCGGCTTCGGCGCGGGCGTATGGCTACTCGCGCGAGGAGCTGCTGAGCCGGAGCATCGCGGATCTGAGAGCTCCGGAGACGATGGCGGAGCTTGCGGGGCAGTTGGATCGAGCCGATGCGGGCGACG
>JAKLDZ010000134.1 GCA_022703255.1 Myxococcota bacterium
CGCGAGCCCGGACTGGTACGGCCCCGCACCGTCGCCGTGGAAGTACAGCGCCAGGTGGAGCGGTTGACTCGCGCCCGCAGGCTCCACGATCTTCAACTCCACTCCAGCAACCTTCGCCACGCAATACGAGTAGCTCGCTCCGTCCACCGTCACCGACCCCGTGCTCGTGCACGCCAGCCCGCCACTCCCCTTCGAGCTCGACGAGACCGCGCCGTCCTCGGGCGGCGCCTCCCCATCGCTTCCCCCTTCGGTTCCAGTGTCGCTCCCCCCATCGCTGTCACCGCCGGTCTCGACACCGTCGCCGGCGTCCGGGGAAGCCGCCCCGGGAGCGCCCTCGGACGAAGAGCAGCCGCAGAGAAGAACGAGCGCACAAGCAAGGGAACGGGTGAGCATCATGGGAGTGCTTTAGCAGACTCGAGCCCCCCGGCGAGTGGGGACTTCGAAGGGGCTCGGGTCGGTCGAAGGCAGGACTTCGCCTTCGTGAACCCGTGAGCCGGGAGTTCACCCGATCGCTCCGCTCACGGCAACGGGAAGAACCCCGCCAGCGCCTTCGCGATCGCCGCGTTCCTCACTTCGTAGCCCGCCGCCGTGTGATGGATTCCGTCGCTGTACGGAGCCGTGCCGTCGTCCGCGATCGAGGCCCAGTCGAAGACCTTCATGTTCTTCCAGTGCTGCTGCGCCTCGACGAGCGCCTCGTTCCACAGCACCATGTTGTCGTTGGCGTAATAGCCGCTCGTCTTCGTGGTGTACGTATTGACCCACATCACCGTGGCCGTGCCCGCAGGGTCAATCGCGTTCATCATCTCGTCGATCGCCTCGACTCGCGTGTACCACGCACCCGCGGCGATGTTCGCCGTGTCGTTCGTGCCGAGGGCCACCACCCAGCAGCCGCCGAATCCCCCGGACTTGATCTCCGCAACGGCGCCGAGACCCGTCATCGGATCCTCCGCCACCTTCTGCTTGATCGCCCGCCCGCCGTAGGCGTTGATCAACACCGTGGCGCCGACTCCGGCATAGGCCGCCGTCAGCGAGGGCTGCGTGTAGTACGTGAGGCTGTCGCCGATGTGCGCAACCGACACGCACGAGGTCATTCCCGACGGCGAGTCGCTCCCCGTCGCGTCGGGTACCAACGCGTCGTCCGCGGCGCCGTCGCTCACCGCTCCGTCGGGGAGAGCGCCGTCCTCCGGGGCAGCGCCCTCGGCCCCAGAGTCGCCGTCGGCGCCAGCAGCCCCTTCCGGCGCCGCGCCATCCTCGACGCCGGAGTCGGAGGCGATCGCGCCCGCCTCGCCGGCATCTGCGTTCGCCCCGGCCCACGCCCCGGTCGGGCCCGACTCCTGGGAGCAGGAGCAGGCCAGAAGGGCGACTGCCAATGAGCGGAATAACGTGATTCGCGGGTGCGTCATCGGACCTGAAGGTGGTTCAGTTGAAGGCCTGATTCACTGCCTGCACGACCTGCGCCGGTGTGCATGAGTCGTAGGTCGGACAAGTCCCCTTCACGGTCTGGTTCGCCTTCCACACCTTCGCACGGAAGTGCTCGTTCTTCGTCGCCGTCCAGGCGTCGATGTGGTTCTGCAGACAGCGCTGTCCCCACCCCTCCGTGAATCCGGATGCCCCCACCTCGGCAATGCATGCGTCGTAGCTCTTCACCCCAAGGTGCTCCTGATAGCTGCACCACTCGGTGCGATGCAGGGAGTTGATGCGGCAGTAGCATCCCGACGAGCACGAGACCGTCACCCCCTTGTCGAACTGGTAGTTCACGTACCCGCTGCCCATGTTCTCGATGATCCCGCCGTGCAGCGGGAAGATCCGCGACGACTGCATCATCATCGCAGTGCCGATCACCTTGACCCCGGCCTCGTAATCGGCGGGCGAAGACCACTTCAACGCCCACAACGTGGGGATGAACGTGGACGCATCCACGATCCATGCGCCCACGCGCGCCGGATCGGGATCGGCCACCGTCACGCTCGTGGTGATTCCTCCGGAGGTGTACGTGCACTCCTTCGCCTCGTACGGCCAGCCCGCGTACGAGCCGGGTTGGCAATCCACTTCCACGTAGGGCTTGGCGTCGACCGCGTCGATGAGACTCTGGGGGACGGTGAGGTCCGATGGACACCGGTCCGGCACGCCGGCAGGCATGGCCTCGCAAGCACCGCCGCACGGATGGTCCACGACCCACTCGCCGTTGGTGCAGATGTACAAGACCGCAGGATCGCCGCCCATGCCGTTGCCGCCGCACGATCGCCCCCCCGGTGAGGTGCACGGCCCCGGCGGAGCTGCTTCGGCGGGTGCGTCCGATGACGCATCCGCGCCCGGAGAGTCACCGTCCTCCGCGGTGGTCGCATCGTCCGCCCCCGCCTCGGGAGAAGCCTCGACGGATGCGTCGGTGGAGGCCTCGAGGGCGGCATCGACGCCCGCCTGCGCATCGGGCTGCCCATTGTTCCATGAGCCGTCATCCCCGCCGCTGTCGCAGCCGAGGGCCACCAACACCGCTACCACCGGCAAAGTTCTGCGCACCATCGAAGGGACGATAGCAGAAGCAACGCAGGACGATCCATCCGCGAGCGCGGCTGCATCCGAGCCGTCGGTCGGGCACGGTCACCCGACCTCGGCGGGCGCCCCCTCACGCCAGAGGCGCCTGCGCCCTGACCACCCCCTGGCCGAGATCCGCCAGCATGTCGCCGCGGCCCAGCAGAGCCTCCGCGCCGCCCTCCGAAAGAATGATCCGCGAGTTCACCGGGGACTGCACCTTCAGCGCGATCTTGCCCGGGATATTGGCCTTGATCCCCGGCTGGACCGTCTTCGCGTCAGGCCTCTGCGTCGCCAGGATGAGATGGATTCCCGCCGCCCGTGCCTTCGCACCAAGCCTCTGGACCGCTTCCTCGAACGACGGACGCAGCGCCTTCGACAACACCAGATCCTGGAACTCGTCGATGACCACCACCCGGCGACACAGCTCCGCTCCGGGCATCGAGTCATTGTAGTCGTCGATGTCCTGCACCTGCATGCCCGCAAACGTCCGATAGCGCTCTTCCATCTCGTCCACGAGGCCCTCGAGAATCCGGACCGCATCCTCGCACTCGTAGCAGAGCGGATTGGCGAGATGAGAGCCAATCGAGGACACCAACGGCGCGAAGCTCACACGCTTCGGATCCACGAGCGTGAACTGGATCGCCGAAGGAGCATGGTAGTGCGCCAGGCTGATCACCATCGCCCGCAGCAACACCGACTTGCCGCTCCCCGTCATGCCCCCCACGAGCAGGTGACAGCTCGTCGGCGCGCCGAGATCGACGGTCAAGACCGTTCCGGTGGTGGTCTCACCCAGCACGAGACGTCCGGGGCGCTCCTTCAAGAACGCCGATTCGCGGTGCATCAGCGCGGGAAGGCGCACCTCCCGGGGCTTTGCGCGAACCATCGTGAGCATCCGCACCCCGCCACGCTTCTCGTACGTGGCCCCGACCCCGTGGTTGGTCACCAGCTTGTGCTCCAGGTCCCTCGCCTCCCGGTCGAGGTGCTGCACGCTGCCCCTGCCGGCCGAGATCTGAAAGGTCACGAGCGTCGGGCCCACCGCCGGCGCGCCCACGAGCGATGCCGGCACACCGACCGATCGAATCACCTGCTGAAGCTTTCGCTCCAGCGCCTTCACCTCGGCGAGATCCTCTTCTCTGGTGCTCGTCCCGGCGACGTCCGCCGTGCCGCTCGCCGCGTCCGGGCCAAGGCTGCCGTCGGGCTCCGGACGCGACCTGACCGCGCCAGCGGGCGGATCGTCGCGAGCGGGCAGGCTCTCCCGGTACTCGGCTGCGCACGCCACGCGCACCGGGCAGACTGCGCACAAGTCCTTGCGCGTCGTGGCCGGTGCAGGCTCCTCTCCCCGGGCCCACGCGACCATCCGGGCAACCAAGGGCAACAAGCGACTGTGAGCCAGCTCGTCGGCTTCTTCCGGCTGGATCCGCGTCACCGTCAGCTTCGGATCGAAACGGAGAACGGTGGGCTGCGCATCGAGGCCGAGCTGCTGGCGCACGAGATATCGATACAACGTGACCTGGGCAGCGTCCAGCTCGGCGTTCGCTTCGTCGGTGAGCTTGTACTCGACGGCATCCAGATTGCCCCGAGCATGCTCGAGAATCGCGTCGATCCTGCCGCCGACGCTCACCGATTCGGATTCCGAAATCGGCACACTGGCGCGGAGCTCCAGCTCCGCCGCGCGGAACAACGACTGCAGCGCAGCGGCGGGATTCGTGTCGAACGAAGCGAGCTGCCCTGCGACGAATCCCGCGAATGACCGGAGCGCCTCGGCCAGATCGTCGACCTCGGCCGGCATCGTTCCCAGGTGCGGGTGGCTCTGCAGCTCGCGTACGAGATGGTCCAGCACCCAGCACCGCAGCGTGTGCGCAACCTTGTCGGACTCGGCGTGCGCCCCGAGGCCGGTCCACGAAGCAGGGGGAGCCGAGACGGAACGGGCGAACGACTCGACGATGCGGTGGAACGTCGCGCCGAGTGCCGACGCGCCGACAGGAAAGGCGACCGGGCGTCCCAGCTTCCTCCCCAACGCGAACACTCGCGGGCATCGCAAGGCATTGCGGACCTCGGTGACCGAGATGACGGCGCTCATGGTGTCCCCCCTGCGACGAAGACGATTGCCGCGCCGATCCATCCGATGGCCTGCCCCGCCCCCCGGAGCTCCCTCATGACCGCTGCCCGCGACACCTCGGGTTGCGTGGCTCGCACTTCGGAGACGATGCGTTCGACACTCGCCACGCGCAGCTCCTGCAGGATGCGCCAGGCAGGTCCATCGCTCGGAAGCACGTTCGGAGTCGGAGCGGCGACTTCCGCGGCTACCACGGGAATGACGGCGCGGTGCGGCGCCTTTGCGTCGCCAGGCTTCACCAGCTCCGGGGCTATCATCCACCGGGCCGCGGCTGCACGCTTCTTCGCCCAGTCCCGTACGACGGATTCCTCGAAGGGACGTCCACGCGAGTCGGTGATGTCGCGCGATCGCGCGGCGGACAGGAAGTCATGCAACGCGAGCAGGTGCGCAGCATGGTCGTCATCGAGATCGAACCACGATGCGCGGGATTGCGTTCGGAGCTCCTCGAGCGGCTGCACCACGGACTTCCAAGTGGCCGGGAAGGGTATCCTGCGCTCCCGCAGCACGACGACGTTCTCCGCGGCAGCCGCGGAGATGGCCTTGTTCAGCGAGGCGACGGCCGACCTGGCGTTCGGCTGCTGCACCACGAAGACCAGCGTCTCGTGCGCGCCGTGGCGAAGCCGGACATCTCCCGGCTTGCGGCCCTGCGGCACCGAAGCGTCGATGCCCGCGAGGTGCGCGGAGCAGAGGATGGCCGCGACGATGCGCTCGCGGTCAATCCCTCGCTTCTGTGCAGCCGCGTCGCCCAGCTCCGCCTTTGCCCTGTCCACGTGAAGCGCCCACTGGGACTCCAGGCGCTCCTCCGCCGTGTCGTGCTCCAGGGACCCATGGGGAGAAGCCGGAGGCAGCTCGCTCTTCCCCTCGAACGCCTCCCGACACGCGATCATCAACATTCGAGGCGTGACGCCCGGGGAGCCTCTCCATTCGAGCCACCCTTCCTCGCTGAAGGGCCAGGGGAAGTACCCCTTCCGTTCCGAGCTCGGGATGACATCGGTCCAGGCCGCGAGCAACGCCTCGCGCTCATCGGCGCCGGGCAGGAGCAACGCGAGCTTCCTCGCCTCCAGCCGATCGCGCTCCGATTGCGAGAGAACCGGACTGATGCGCTGATGCCACTCCGCGTCGAGCGCCATCTGCACGATGACGAGACCTCGCACGCTGTCGAAGAGCTCCGAGACGAGCCTCGCGTGCGCGTGAATCCTGTCGTTTCCGTCGTCTCCGTCGACGAGATTCTCGAGCTGGTCGAATGCGACGACGATGGGCGCGCCGAAAGCGGCGGCCACGGCGAGCGTACGGAGAGCAGGAATCACCTCGCTGTCAGCCAGCGCGCCCGCGAGCCCGAGGCGTTTGAGCTGGGTATCGTCGAGCTCTCGTCCCGAAAGCCAGGCGAGCAGCGCCCGGCGGTCCACGGGGGAGGCAAAGGGGAACAGCAGCAGCTTCTCCAGGTATCGGGCATCCAGCTCGTCATAACGTGATTCGAGCGCGGCAATGACCTCCTCGAGCGTGGCCCGCAGGTCGGCTTCGTTGCGAAGCTCTTCGATCCTGAGCATCGGATAGCGTCGATCGGTCTGGTGCACCGCGGACAGCAGCGAGCCGACCACGGCTTCGATCTGTCTCGTCTCCAATCCATGGCAGCGTCGATGAAGCGAATCGATGATCGCCGCGAGCATGTGGCGCGGAGCCATCGAGAGCCCGATCTCGGGACGGACGAGGACGAAGCTGGCCGCCGGTCCGAACCTCTTCCGAAGCCGGGCGAACAGGTGGGTCTTGCCCGAGCCTGCGGGGCCCAGGACAAGGACACTGGACGACCTCAGGTGGTCGGGGCCCGCGTGGGCCTGTCCGGGCTTCTCTTCGATCCTGCTCGCGATTGCGTCGCTCGCATGGGCGTTGATGGACGGGACGTCGATGAAGTCGACGCTCCAGGGATCCGCGTGTTCCAGGCTGAATACCGCGCCCACGTCCATCCCTCCTACGAACGGTCAATCAGCCTCGCAAATGACAGGACGACCCCCCGCGCACCCCGCGGGCATAGAGCTGCATCGTCTTCGGTCAGCAGTCCTATTCCGGACTCGGGACGCAGCTCGATGAAGCCGGAAGAGTCGAGCGCGAGGAGCGCGGACCGTGCCTCCTCGTGGCTCATCGTGGACAGGACCGGACGCACCGCATCCGGCACGCGGGCAAGGCCGGTCTGGGGATCGGCAGCCCGGCGCAACGACTCGAGGATCCGCACGGCCGGGGTTGCCGAGCTGTTGGATGGCGTGACGGCCGGGCCTGAGAACAGCTCGAGGGCAGCGAGGACATCGTTGCGATCGAGCGTGCGGGGAGGCGTCTTCTTGCCGGCGCCGAGGGACTTGTCGAGCGCGGCGATCCGCCTGGCCAGGGCGCGAAACGACTCGAGTTCGGCGCGCGCGAGCTCGCTCCCCGTAGGGACCGTGAGCCATTCCTTGCCGTCGCGCATCACCACGAGGATGGATGCATCGGCGGCGAGGCGTGTCACCGCGCGCTTCAGCTCCGCCTCGGTCACGCCTGCCAGGCGCTTCGCCAGGCCCTTCATCGGAGCCGGGCCCTGGGCGAGGCGACTCACCAGTTGCAGGTCCGCCGGGACACGGATACGCGTGCCGGTCCGCTCGAGTCCGGCGCGCGCGAGGGCTTCGAGGAAAGCGGCCTGACCAGTGCGCGTCAGTCCCTTGGGAACAAGCTTGGAGGCGGGGACAGCGCCGAGCTCGCGAACGCGCTTCTCGGCCTCGGCGACGGACGCAGGGTCGAAGGTGTCGGAGAGTGGCGCAGCTCGTCGGGGGGGCATCGGCGCCGAGCATCGCGTATCAGGGCCGGGAATGCACGCGGGAACGAACTCGATCGGCTTCGTCTTTCCGGCCTCGTCGAGCAGCAGGCGTCTTCCCCCTCTCAGACGCAGCCCACCCGGTCGAAGCCGTCTCAAGTGACGCGCCTGGCACACGGGTGTAGGGTCGGCTGCCGAAGCAGGAGGTAGACACGTGAAAGAGATCGCTGCGAGCAAGGACCTGGTCGCCCGGTGCGGCCTGTATTGCGGGGCTTGCCGTTCTCAGCTCAAGGGGTCCTGCCCGGGCTGCCGGGACAACGTGAAGGCTTCCTGGTGCAAGATCCGGACGTGTTGCGCCGATCACTCGTATGCCACGTGCGCCGACTGCAAGGACTTCGAGGACCCGAACGACTGCCCGAAGTTCAACAACCTGATCTCGAAGGTCATCGGGGTCGTCATGAACTCGAACCGCAAAGCATGCGTGCTCAAGATTCGGGAGCTCGGCCTGGAGGAGTACGCGGTGTTCATGTCCGGGCAGAAGCGCCAGTCTCTTCCGCGACGAGGCGCGTAGATCTCACGGCATTGCGATCCCGAGCGGACCATCGCGAGCACCCGCACCGGGAGTGTCTGCAGGAGCACGCGACGGCCGGTCACCGGCCTCACGAGCCGGCTGCCAACCAGGAGTTCTGGCGGTTCAAGCTGGGATACGATGAGCTGCTGCGGCGAATCGAGGCGGGATAGCCTCACATGCGGTTGACGAGCACCGAGACGAACGCGACCGCGCAGACCGTGACCGCCGTCAGCACAGCCAGGTCGGCGATCATCCCAACCCAGTCAATCGGTATGCCAGTTGGTTCGGGCGGCAGAAGGTCGTCGGCAGCGACTGGATCGGTGGCCACCACGGGCAGGTTGGCGAGCCGGTCGATCATGGTCACCTGGCCTCCGTCCCTGGCTCTCGACGCGGCCTGAGACAGATCTGGTCGCGGAACGACTCGCCCGTGTCAGCCCACACGCTGATCGGTATGGGTCCTCCCGGATGCGGAATGCGCGCGCGCCATCGCATCGCTGGACCGGAAGGGGGAACAACGCGGGCTCCGAGCTCGATTCTGACGATTCTCTCGGGATCCGCGAGAAGCTCAATCGACGCTGTCGTGGGCGAACAAAGGAGAATGGCCCGCGCCTGGACGGGTGACAACCAGCCGAGGTCAGTCACCGTTCGCGATGCAGCGGAACCCCGATTCACGCGGGTTGCCGGTTTCCGCGGGGGCACGACTTCGAGCTCGAGTGGACCATGATTCCCTGAGCTCTCCTCGTGCCAACGTCGCGCCACGAGAGAGACCTGTCGCAGAGCCTGAAGCCGGGATGCGATCAGCCTGCGGAGGAACGCACGGAAGGTGGCGTCGTACTCGGCAGCCCTCTCCACGTACCGGGCTGCCACTCCCCCCGTCGCGTATTCGAGAACGACCCAGTGGGAGGGCGTCAAGATTCTCGCGGGGATTGACTCGGTGGCCCCGGGCGGGGTTGCGGTCTGGCTGACGCCGGCGAGGCGCGAATCACTCGGCGTCGAGGTCATCCGCCCACCCGTCAGTCGTACGATTTGTGCCGCCCACCGGCGGAAGCCGGGGCAAGTCCAGGCAGTGCGCCGCATCATTCTCGACCGGCGCAGCGCGGACGTGACCCTGCGCCCCCAGCGTTGGAAAGCGCCAGTATCTGATCAAGTGCATGCGTAGCTCGAGACCTTCCCCGGGACCACACGCAACGAATGCCGAAGCCGTGAGGGCGAGGGTTGCCAGTTTCAGTCTGAGACGATTGCGCATGAGATCCTCCACCCAAGGCGACGCCTGCAGGCGGAACGATCTGACAACCCAGCGCAGGTTTCGCGCGCTTCCGATCGACGGTCAGAGTTGGAATTGCCCGTCGTGGACCTGTCGCACGTCGATGACGAGGTGCTCGCCCGCCCGGCTGGAGCGGCTCAGATAGTCAGGTGCGGGTTCATCCGAGAGAACTCGCGCAACAACCGTGCGCACCGCGGCTACCGCCCGCGCAGGCGTCCCTCCGAACGGGAGCCAAAGGTCATTGTTCGATCGCCAGGAGTTTCTCGTCCCGTCGGCATCGGTGCGACACCACCGGGGCCGCTCGCGCGACCGGCCTTCGTGGCGTGTTGCCTTGACCCCGACCATGCCCGGGCTAGCATGGGAGCCGTCAGTGCCGTGGCTGTTGCACGCGGGCTGGCTGGAGGTTGCTTGATGCGGTACGGATTCTTGCTTCGCGCGGTGGCGACTTCGCTTGTCGGCGTTGGGATGACGTGCAGCGCAGCGCAGGCGCAGGTCAGGCCCGAGGATCAGGCGGCGGCGCGCGCTCTTTTCGAGCAGGGACGAAAGCTGGTAGCGCGCAAGAGCTACGGGCAGGCGTGCGCCAAGTTCGAGGAGAGCCAGAAGCTCGACCCGGGCGTAGGTACACTCTTCCACCTCGCGGATTGTTACGAGCAGGAGGGCCGGACCGCCAGCGCGTGGGCCATGTTCCTGGACGTTGCGCAGCAATCCGCGGCGAACAAGCGGTCGGAGCGCGAGAAAGCCGCGCGCGATCGGGCTGCCGCCATCTTCCCCAACCTCGCGCAGATCACGATCGTCGTCGATACCTCTTCCGCGATCGACGGGCTCGTGGTGCGGCGTGACGGCACCGAGGTGGGCAGGGGCACCTGGGGTACGCCCGTGCCGGTGGACCCGGGCGAACACCAGATCGAGGCCACAGCGCCCGGGCGCGAGACCTGGTCCACCAAGGCGCAGGTGACCAAGGGGCCGGGCAACACCGAGGTCAAGGTTCCGGTCCTCAAGGTCCCTGAGGTTCAGGCCGCGGCCCCATTGGTGTCGACCCATGTCGAGCCGGCGGCGCCCAAGGGCGCAACGCGATCGACGGTCGGGCTCGTGGTCGGCGGCGCGGGCATTGTGGCGTTCGGCGCGAGTGTGGCGCTGTCGCTGCACGCGAAGTCCAAGTACAACGACGCAGCCCCGAGCTGCGCGGGGAGCACGTGTGATCAGGACGGCGCGGACCTTCGCCACGCGGCCGTGCGCGAGGGTAACATCGCGACTGTCGTGGGCGCGGTCGGGCTCGCTGCCGTTGCGGCCGGCGTCGTCCTGTTCGTTACGGCGCCATCGCGCAAGTCCCCGAAGCGCGGGGCGGAGGTCACAACTGCCGTCGGAATCGGCCCCAGCGGGCTGCTGCTGCGAGGAGTGTGGTGATGGGCAAGACCATGCGATTGCGGGGACACGCTGCCCTGGTCGGCACAACCTTCCTTCTGCTCGCTTCCTGCAACGCGATCTGGGGGATCTCCGATGCTGACGTCGGCAGCGCGCCCGACGCCAGCTCGGGCTCCGGTGGCACATCGGGCACCGCAGGAGCCGCGGGCAGCCAGCCGGATGGCGGCGCGGGCAAGGACACCGGCAGCGGGGACGCACCCGTGCTCGACGCGCAGGACGGCGGCGCGGACGACGGCAGCCTCGACGCGCCGGAGGAAGAGTCCGGCTCGAACTGCGAAGGCGGGACCGGGGACTGCGACGGCGATCCTGTGAACGGCTGTGAGACAGACACGACGACGTCTCCGTACCACTGCGGGGCGTGCAATGCGGCGTGCAATGGATTCTGCGTGTCTTCGGCCTGCACCGCCGTGGAGGTGATCGCCTCTGACCAGTTCAACGTGCCTTTCTTCGGCGGCATTGCATTCAACGACACGGACGTCTTCTGGGTCAGCAGCTCAGACTCGGACCAGAGCGCCGAGAAGTACCGCATCCAGAAGTGCGCGAAGAGCCTGCCTGCCACGCCGACGACGCTCTCGACGAACCATCCGTGGCTCAACATGATCATGACCGGCTCGCAGCGCGTGTACTTCGTTGGCACCTCCCAGGCCCGGATCCTGTACGGAATGGCCTTCGACGGCACAGGGCTGAGCCAGGAGCTGACCAACGTCTACGGCGTGAGCTGGGGCAGCAACCGTATCTACTATGCAAGCAACTACAGCACCTCGGCCTTTCTCAAGTACAAGGACACGCTGACCAGCACCGAGGGGACCGTCTATTCCAAGAAGACCCCGGATTGGACGTCCGAGTCCGTCGGAAGCTCACTGATTGCGGATGGCACGTACGTGACGTACGTGGAGAACTCGAGCGCGGGCTACAAGATCTTCGTGAACAGCAGCGCGACGCCTGCCGTGAGTGGGACCAAGTCCGCGGGGCGCATTCGGAAGGAAGGAGATGATCTGCTGTGGGTGGAGTACCCGCCCACGTCGACCGACAACAGGCTGGTGAAATACAAGGGCGCGTCGAGCGCGGAGGTCACGCTGTCCACGGCGTGGGGGGTGAATGACGTGGCGTTCAACTACCCGCTGGCCTTCGTGTCGGTGAAGGGCAACCAGGCCGAGAGCTACGCGCCGGCGCTGGAGGTCATCAAGGTGACCGACAACTCCAAGCGCAGGCTTCGGGCTCCCGCAGATCTGAAGTCGCTCGAGATCGACAACGGCTATCTTTACTTCTTCATGAGCCAGCGTCTGGTCCGAATTTCGCTCTCCGTGCTGTAGCCGCGCCCTGGTTGGCTCGTGGATCCACCCGCGGGTGCGGTTCCACAGAATGAAGATACCCACAAACCGAATCAAGGCACCCTCTCGGATCCCTTGCTGCTTCGTAGGCGCGATTGGTTTCGAACCAACGACCCCTACTGTGTCAACCGGAAATGACGCGTTACGGCGCGTTGCAGCACGTCACTTGACTTCAGCTATTTGATCCAGGCGTTACCCGGACGATCCACCCGTTACGCCGGAGGGGTACTCGGAGGGGTACTTAGGAAATCTGAGTACCACCCAGCCAGGCGGTGGTACTCGGCGGTTGAGTACCACCTTCCATTTCTTCGGAGACTTTGAGCTTTTTCGACCCCGAGGGCACGCAGCGCGGCGTTTCCGGAGAGCGGTCGGTCACGGATGCACGCTCGCCGGGCTCGGGGATTGGTCGCACAGGACGCCGATGACTTCGGGGACGGCGCCCCCGCTTATCGGCCGCCCGAGGGGACCTGCGCCTCTCGACAGGCGACTGTCACCCCGGCTTCGCATGCCATCCGGAAGTAGCGTGTCGCCTTCTCGTTGTTCTGCTCCACGCCCTGGCCGAGCTGATACCGCATCCCGAGCGTCAGGCACTGGCCTCGGTCCGTTCCCTCACACGCGCGCTCGAGGAGCGCGATCCCCTTTCCCGTGTCCCGGGCAACACCGTCCCCTTTCAGATAGAACATCGCCAATTCGCTGCATGAAGAGGAGTATCCGCGATCGCACGCGCGAGCCAGGACTGCCATCGCACCAGTCGCGTCTGGGGGATTCCCTCTGCCTTCGGTCATCATCTTGGCAAGCGAACTGCACCCGAGCCTTGCGCCTCCATCGCACGCAAGGCCGAAGAACCTGTGGCTTTCAGAATCATTCTGAGGCACCCCGAGCCCCAGCCGGAACAGCTCGCCGAGATTCCAGCAACCCTCAGCATCTCCGCCGGCGCATCCGCGGCGAAACAGATCCGCGACATTGTTGCCCTGAGGTTGCTTCTCGCGCAGGTGTGCTGCGGCGATCGTGCACCCCTGGAACCAACCCGCCTCGCACGATTCTGATCGTCTGCACACAGCGCATCGGCGATGTATTGCTGTCAACGCCGCTAGCTCGATCATTGAAATCCGCATGGCCTGACTCCCACATCGATTATCTGGTGCTACCCGGTACCGAAGGCATTCTC
>JAKLDZ010000135.1 GCA_022703255.1 Myxococcota bacterium
CAGCTCCAGGGGGGGAGCCGGGCCCGACATGCGGACCCGGCTTGCAGGGTTCAGTGGTCCACGCCAGCACGCTCACCGGAACAAGAATGGATGACAAACGCAGAGTGGAAGGCCTTCTCATCATCGAACGCTCCTATGCTCAGCAGACGCGTCTTGCGTCTCGCTGGCCGACGATGATCCTTCAACAGCCCTGCACGCGATATCGTGGTGCCCCACGCGTGGAATCCCCGGGGCCGCGAGCATCCGGCTCGTGTCCGATCGATGCAGCGCGAGCAGCAACCGCACGTCCTTGGTCCTCGTCTTTCGCAACAGCCTCGAGATGTGGTCCTCCAGTGTGCGCAAGGAGATCGACAGCGCCGCGGCGACTTCCTTGTTGGCCTGGCCTTGCAGCAGATGATTCAGCACCTCCGTCTGTCTCGCGGTCAGGCCGTGACGAGCAGCAAACACCTCCTCCGGGTCGAAAACCGGAAGCGGCGCGCTGGCGGAATCGCCCCGGAGCCCCTCCTCACAAAGCCCGGAAATGGCATCTCGCAGCGTCGGCCCCTCGATAGGCGCCGCCAGCAGACCCCGCGCGCCTTCGCGCATCAGCACCTGCGCCATCTCCAGTGTCGGAGGGGCCGCGACCACGATCACCTGGCACTGCGAGGACGCCATGCGCAGGGACCTCACCTGCCTCGCATGCTGCTCCGGGGATCCCGGCTTCAAGCGCAAGATGGCCAGGTCCGCGGCGGTCTCCCTCACCAGGTCCGCGGCCTTCCGGAAGGACCGCGCGCTGAACGCTCTATGGCCCATTGCCGACAACTGCTCGACCACACCATTTCCGCAGCCGAGTACGACGACGCGGAGCTGCGCAGGATTGGGGCGGAGGCGAATGTGGGAGTCGCTCATGGAGCTCACTGCAACGGAAACACGGTGCTGACCAGGCGCAGCCCCACCCCGGGGTGGCGTGCCGACTTCGGCAACTGCTGGCGAGCCGCCGCACGACACTCCGTTGCCTGGGACGCCGCGTGCCCTCCCCGGACCTGCCCTGGCCCCGAGGCGGAGACCTGTCCCCCAGGATCGCTGACCGGCCCCGGCCCATACCCCCCCGGGACGTAATCGTCGCTCACCCACTCCGCCGCATTGCCCAATATGTCGTAGAGCCAGAAGGGGCTGAAGTCCTTCGTCTTGATCGCGTGGGTGATGGGCGGCGATCCCGCGTTCGCACAGTACCATCCGGCAGGCTCCAGCGCTGCCTGCGCCGTACACCCGGCTCCCCCGTCCTGCGACGCGATGTCCCCCGTGTAGTACGCCGTCTGCGTCCACGCGCGCGCCGCATGCTCCCACTCTGCGCTAGTCGGCAGGCGCGGTCCGACGCAGTCGTAGACCGAGGCCCGGGTCAGTGTCACCGAGCCGCAAGTCATCCCCGTTCCCGGCTCTCCCACGCAGTCCGCCAGCGCGTAGCACGGGTCGCCGGACTCCGCGTTCGCGAAGAACAGCGCCTCGAACCACGTCAGCCCCGTCACCGGGCACTGCGGGTCCGTGCACACCTCGGGCTCACCTTCGGCCGGCTCCAGACCGGCCGGCAGCGCCAGCCCCAGCGCCTGCCACTCCGCCCGCGTGACCTCGTGGACCTGGATACTGAACGCGTGCTCGAGCCAGGTCTCCACCTGCGCCTCTCCGACGGGGTCGCGTCCATGCTCCCCCGCAGGAGACCCCATCTGGAAGCAGGCCGGGTAGATGTTGGTGTCATCGTTGCCATACGAACTGGGGAAGTGCTGCTCCGCACACACCCGCTGCTTGACGTCGGATGGTTCGCCATCCCCCTGCGGCGCATCCGGCAGCTCGGCCTCGTGGGACGAGTCCTTCGAGCCATCGGGACCGGCATCGCCCGGATCCGGCCCGTCTTCGGTCACCGCCGCATCCTCCGCGGGAAGGACTTCGCCCGCAGGCGGTTCGGAGGTTCCGCAGCTTGCGCAAATCAGCAGGGCAATCCCGGAGAAACCAAGACGGATCGCGGTATTCATGGAGGAACCTCGCCCTGGAGTCTACACGGCTCGGCAAGACCTGGACAGCGTGGATCGCCACGGTGCGTCTCCTTGTCTGCCTGTCCGGACATCCATCGCTGTCTGGGTTCGAGTTCAACCACTGCTATCGTGCGATAGTAGTATTGCTGTTCACCGTTGGATGGATTGCCGCGCAACCGGTTCTCCTCGCCCTTTCCGTGGTACGGAAGCCGGCTCGGAATCAGCGAGACCGGAGTTGCTGCGGAATACTGCGCTCGATCACGGCGCGCAGCAGCGGAATCCCACGTTACCCGAGACGCTGTCGCGAGAAACAGCGGCGGTGTTCGCGCAGCGCAACGGGTCGGCGCCACCGGTGATGAAGGAGCCCCCGCGCTTGCGACACGGGTCTGTCTTCCCCGCGGCGCCAACGCAGGAGTCCTCCCACTCCTCCACACTCCCGCTCAGGTCCCAGACACCGGCATAGCCGGTCTCCGACGACACGCACCCGGTGCATGTCCCTGCGGGCAGCGTGGTGTTCACTCCCTTGTCCGCGCCGTTGCACGCCTGCTCGTCGTAGCCTGCCTGGGCCCCGGCGCCGGGAAGGCCGCCATAGGGGTAGTTGAACTCGCCGCCGGAGCTGCAGGCATTGAACCACTGGCTCTTTGCCGCGTCCGCGAGCTCCGCGTCGGCAGTGGCTCCGCCTCCGATCCCTCCACACAGCCTCTTGCCCACGGCCTTGCAGTACGCGTACGCGTCGCACCAGTCCACTCCCACCACCGCATGCGACCCCTTGTCCTCCGGAGGCCACTTGAAAACCGGTGTGAAGTCCTTGTTCCAGACGCACCAGGCGTCCTGTCCATCGGTGGTGGGCACCGTCGAGAGCCATTGCGCGTACTGCTCCCGCGTCACCTCCGTCGCGTCGATGCAGTAGCCGCCCCGCACGGGCACCAGCGCGGGGCCGCCGGTCGCCTGGGGGCACGACGACGGGATCGTCTCGGTACCCCAGACCGGCTCGACGCCGCTCCCTGCTGCGCCGTCCGCTCCACCGTCCCCCGCTGCCCCGGCGGAGCCGTCGGTTCCCGCCTCGGGCTGCGGCTCCGGAGCGCTGCCGACCGCAGTCCCGGTGCATGCGCCGCTCACACAGCTCAACCCCTGCAACCAGCAGTGCCCATCGGGACACGGAGCGCGGCATTCCCCCGCGGCGCAGACGAGTCCGCCCTTGCACCCGGTCGCGTCGTGACACTTCGCCTCTTCGGGGAAGCGACAGCCGCTGCCGCTCGCGCCTGGTAGGCACACGCTCCCCGGCACGAGGGCTTCGCACTCGGCGTCAGAGGTGCACGGCGCCCTGCAGGAGCCGTAGACGCACAGCGCTCCGGCCGGCACTTGGGACGTTGCTTCGCAGGTCGCGTTGTCCTGCACCGGGCCCTGGCAGTAGACGATGGTCGTCTGGCTCGCGTCGATGTCGTTGTCTTTCGAGCAGCCCATCGTCGCCACGAGCAGAGACGCGATCACGAATCCGATTCGGTGTTCCATGGTGCCTCGATCCGGATCGGGGATGGTAGGCAGACGCGGGCTTGGGGTCCACCCTGGCGCGCAGGCGTTGGTTCGTTCGACGAAAGGACGCCGGGAATCGGCGTGATGGGCCCGGCGCTCGCTGCGGCGGAACGGTTCCGGTCGGCTCGGGTTCTCGGCTACACTCCCACGCCGTGCGGGTCCTGGTTGCCAACTCCACGCAGCAGCGGCATCCCACCGGCGGGGATCCATGGGTCCGATCCACGCTGCGTGCGGTGGAGACCCTGGCCGGCGAGGGGTGCTCGTTCGTCGCTTCTTGCGGGACGACGCCCTGGGAGCTCGCGCTCTGGAGGGCGGCGAGCTGCGGGGCGCCCGTGCACGTGATCGCGCCCGCGCCCCGCGGGGAGCCCGAAGGTTCCACTCTGGTTCGTCTCACAAACGAGTTCGGGCTGTGCCCGGCTCGCACGACCTGGCAGCTCCTGCCCTCCGCGCGCGCCACGGGCCGGGGGAAGGACACGTGGTCCGCACGCGACCGCGCGGCATTCGACGCCGCCGACGTCGTGTGCCCGATCAGCATCCGTCCGGGCGGGCGCTTGGAGGCGCTGCTCGGGGCGCATCCCGGGCGCGTGGACGATCGATTCCGCGTTCCGTTCGTGCGGCGTCAGGGGGAATCGAAGGGATGGAGTCTGCCCCGGGATGGGTTCGAGGATTTGGAGTGGCCGGGGCCTTCGCTGCTGCACCTCACGCGAGCGAGCGAGGGTCCCTGGCCGGGGGAAGCGGCCCACGAGTTCCTGCGCGACCTCACGCGCAGCTCTGATCGATACCCGCGCAGCGGATTCGAGACGCTCTGCCGGATTCTTCTGGAGCGCAGGATTCGCGCCTCGGGGTTCCGCATCCGCAAGGGCGCTGCCACGGTCTCCTTCACGGCCCTGGCGCCGTCGCAAGCGGTCACCCTGCTGCGTTGGCGCAGCCGCTATGCCCGGTACTCCTTCGAGCCCTATGGCGTGTGGATTTCGCTCGAGGCAGCGCGACGCATTGGGGCGCAGCCGGTGCGCTACGACGAGGGCGCCGCACCGGATCGGCAGGACTGCTTGCGGCAGGGGCGCGGCGCTCGAGGTCACTGGGAAGCGGAGCAGGAGTGGCGAGTCGAGGGCGACGTCGCGCTGTCGGGGCTGGGTGCGGGGGAGGTCGGGGCGATCGTTGCGAGCGATGAGGAAGCGGAGGAGCTGCGCGAACGGATTGCGGGGCTGACGGTGGCGTCGTTCGGGGGAGGCGGAGGGAAGGGGCTCAGTCGTCGAGAATCCCGCCGATGATCCCGCCGGCCACGGCACCGAGGAACGACGCTGCGACGTTGCCGACGACTGCGGCGGTCTGTGCGTTCTGCTGACTCTGCTGCTGGGCCTGGCGCTGGGCCTTGCGTTCCGGGGCTCCTGCGAAGGGCTCCTTGCAGTTGAGGCAAGCGGTCTGGTTGTGAGGGGAGACGCCGCCGCAGAACACGCACTGCACGACGATCCAAGCCTGGCAGCGGACGCACTTCTGGGCGCCCCAGAGGTTGGGTTCCTGGCAATGGGGACAGGGGATGGCGTGCCGGGCGAGCTCTGCGCTCACGGGGCGCTGGCAATAGGTGCACTTGAGCACCCCCGGCTGGGCCGGGGCACCGCAGTTCTCACAGGTGATGCCCATGGTATTTCTAGAGCACCGAACCGATCCCGGCGCAACCTGCGCGGGAGTTGTGCGCCGGGCGCGGCCGCTTTGCGGTACGCTGGAGCCATGCGCGCCACCCTGGGTCGTTCCTGGATCGGAATCGTTGCCGCCCTCGCAGCCGCCTGCGGACCTGCACCCCAACCCAAGCAGCCAGCCGCGGTCATCGCCGCTCCGGCGGTCAGCGCCGCACCGCTTGCCGCGCCCGCGCCGGAGCTGGGCGCCGTGCCGGATCCCGATGGGCTGGTGCTGGTGGCGCGCGTGCGCAACCCTTCGGCCACGTTCGCGGCGATCACGCGCATGGCAGAGCTTCCGGGCATGACCTTGCCGATGGTCCTGCGCATGGCGGGAGGGGGCGAGCGGGCGGACCTGCTCGGCTTGGATCAGAGCTTCGATCTGGCGATGACGCTCGATCCCGACTCGACCTCTGAGGATCCCAAGTTTTTCGCGGCGGTGTCGATGCCGTTGCGGGAGCTCGAGCGTACACGGACCCGGATCGCGCCGGACGCCTCGCCGATCGCGCCGGGGGTCTATCGCGGGCTTCTCGATCCGCTCGACGACGGCAAGGGGAAGAAGCCTCCGAAGGATTCGGTGTGCGATCTGGCTGCTTCCGCGGGCGAGGCCCCGGCCCGGCTCGTGTGTTCGGAGAGCGAGCGGGAGCTCGACCTCTTGCGCGCCTGGATGACGCGCACCCTGCCGCGGACTCAGCCGGCGGCGTCGGATCTGCACGTGGAGCTGCGAGCGCGGCCGTTCCAGGAGCGGTTTGCCAACGAGATCGAGCGAGGGATCGACGAGGCGTCGCAGTCATCGGAGGCTCTGCTGAGGAACCAGGGGAAGATCCAGGACACGGAGCTGCTGGAGGCGACCCGGGTGGTGCTTCGTGAGGCGGCGACGTTCTTCCGCGACATGGAGGCGTTGAAGGTCGATGCGACGCTGCGCGGGGCGGAGTCGGAGGTGGTGGTGCGGGGCGAGCTGGCGTTCCGCTCCACGCAGGGGTGGTACACGCGGCTCCTGACGCACCGCAACGACCGCACCGGTCCGCCGCCCGCGGTGTTCTGGCGTCTGCCGAAGGACGCCGACACGGCACTGTACGGCCGCGGCCAGGATGGTTCGTACTACGAAGGAATCTACCGCGTGCTGCGCCTCGCCACCACGCGGATGCTCGCGCAGGGCAACGTCTCGGCGCGCAGCCGCGCCGCGGTCGAGGACTTCGTCGCCGTGCTGCCGGATCCCGACGTGGTCACCGCGTCGGCATCGGGATCGCTTCCGACGGCCGCCGCGCGCGGCGAGGTCGCCACTCCGGAGCAGGCGATCAAGGCGTTCCAGAACCTCTCCGGCACCTGGCTTGGCTGGAGCGTGTCGGGCTTCGAGGCCCCCGCGGCTCCCTATGTCACGTCGGTCCGCAAGGGCGCCCTCGCGCTCGATCTGCTCCTGCGCGAGCTCAAGTCCAAGCTGCCTGCCAAGGACCAGGCCTGGGTGCCCACGGTCCGCACCGTCAACGCTCCGCCCGGCCTCCCCCGCGGAAGCCTCGCGGTCGACTTCTCCTTCAATGTCGACTCCAAGCTCGCCTGGCGCATCACCGGCCCGTCGGCGAAGGAGCACCCGAAGGGACGCACCGCGCGGGGAACGGTCACGTTCCGGATCGCGGTCGTCCCCGATGGCGACCGGCGCACCTGGATCGGCTTCTCCTCCGATGCAGCGTCGTTGAGCAAGCATCTCACGATGGCGCTGTCGAACGCGCCGGAGGGGGGCACGATCGCGGCGTTGCCCGGGCTCGACGTGCTGCGCCGTGAGCCTGCACGCTACGCGGGGTTCATCTCCTACGGCGCGGTGCTGGCGCGGACCCTCGGGATGTCCGACAAGCTCGGCACGCCCGACTCGCGGTGGCTCACCTCCGCTCTCGCATCGCTTCCCAACCACCTGCAGACCCCGATGCTGCTGGTCGCCGGCGGGGCCACCGGTCCGACGCCGTCCACGGCCGTGGAGCTGCGCCTGCAGAAGGGCTCGATCGAGGACCTGGCGGCGCTGGTCCGCTATGCGATCGCGCACCGTCCGCCCGCCGACCCGCTCATCCGCGCCACCCCCTGAGATGGCTCCCCTGGTCGTTGCGCGGAGCCTTGTGCTGGCCGTCCTGACGGGCGTGGCGGGGTGCTGTGCGGTGCGGGACAAGGCGGCGACGGTGTTCTCCGACGGAGGAGGGGTCGATGCTGCGCGCGACGGGGACCCGCTCGCATCGCCGGAGGCTCCGTGGGAATCGGTGCCGTGGCTGGCGACGCCGGTGAGCGGTTCGGATCCCGGGCCGCCGTACCCGATCGTGCTGCACCACGGGTTCAGCGGGTGGAAGGAGGTGAAGCGGCTGCGGGTGCACTACTTCCACGAGGTTGCGGACGCGCTCGCCGTCGATGGGGAAACGATGGTTTTCGAAACGGTGGTGGAGCCGTATGCGCCGACGGAGCAGCGTGCTGCGCAGTTGGCGCGGCAGGTGGATCGGATCCTGATCGCGACGGGAAAGGCGAGGGTCAATCTCGTGGCGCACTCGCAGGGCGGACTCGACAGTCGGTATCTGGTGTCGACGCTCGGCTACGGGGCGCGGGTTGCGTCGCTGACGACGATCTCGACGCCGCACCGGGGGACGGCGATTGCGGACGCGTTGTCGGACGACGTGCCGAACTGGGGGGATCCGATCGCGAATGCGGTGGCGGACGTCATCGGGCGGACGATTCTGGACGTGGAGAGCGACTCGGACCTTCGGGGGTCGCTGGAGTCGCTGAGCGAGAGTGCGATGGAGGACTCGTTCAACCCGCAGAATCCGGACGATCCTGCGGTGGACTACTTCTCCTATGCGGGGCGGTCGAACGGGGCGACGGGGGAGCCGGACTGCGACGGGTCGTGGCTTGGGAACGAGGAGACGCGGCTGGATCGGGTGGATCCGATGTTGAAGGTGACTGGGGCATACTTGCGGGCGCGGGGGCGTCAGGCGGGGGAGAACGACGGAGTGGTGACGGTGCGCAGCGCGCGATGGGGGCTTTTCATGGGTTGTTTTCCCGCGGACCACTTCGACGAGATCGGGCAGATAGCCAAGAGCGGAGCAAACGCGGAGAGCGGCTTCGATCATCGGGAGTTCTATCGTGACGTGGTGAGGAGGCTGAGGGAGCGGGGGTACTGAGCGTCTCCGCCGAGCTTGCGCTCGGGCCCGGGAGACGGAACACTTCGCAGCCTTCATGACGTTGACGATCGGCCCCCATGCTTTCGAGGGCACCGCGGTTCTGGCCCCGCTTGCCTCGGTGACGAGCGCGCCGTTCCGGCAGATCTGCCTGGAGCACGGGTGCAGCTTCGCGGTCACGGAGATGGTGGCGAGCGAGGCGCTGGTGCGCGACGCGCGGAAGTCGTTGCGTCGCACGGAGCGGGCCGCATCGGAGCGCGTGCTCGTGGTGCAGCTTTTCGGGGCCGATCCGCGGGTGATGGCGCAAGCGGCGGCGCTGGTGGTCGAGCGCTCGGGGGCTTCGATTCTCGACGTGAACATGGGCTGTCCGGTCCGCAAGATCCTGGGCGGGGGAGCGGGGGTCGCGCTGATGCGGGATCCGGAGCGGGCCGAGGCGATCGTGCGGGAGATGATCCGGGCGGTGGACGGGCGGGTGCCGGTGACGGTGAAGATGCGGGCGGGGTGGGACGACGAGAGCATCACGGCGCCGGAGCTGGCACGTCGGCTGGAGGGGGCCGGGGTAGCGGCGGTGTGCGTTCACGCGCGCACCAAGGAGCAGGTGCACTCGGGCAGGTCGCGTTCGGAGGTGATCCGGCTGGTGCGGGAGGCGGTGCGCATTCCGGTGATTGGCAACGGGGGCATCCGCAGTGCGGGGGACGCGCGGGAGATGATGGAAGCGAGCGGGTGCGACGCGGTCATGGTGGGACGCGGTGCGCTGGGGAACCCGTGGATTTTCTCGTCGATCCGGGACGGTCTCGACGGGCACCCCTCGGTGGAGGAGCGCTTCGCGGTGATTCGACGTCACTTCGAGCTGTACGTAGCGCACTCTGGGGAGGCGACGGCGGCGCGGGAGATGCGCAAGCACCTGTGCTGGTATCTGAGGGGGCTGCCGGGGAGCGCGATGGTACGCGCGCGGCTGCAGGGGCTGTCGACGAGCGAGGCGGTGCTGGGGGCGCTGGACGGGTTCGAGGCCTCGCTGCGTGCGGGGACGGTGGTGGCTTCGGCGGCGGACTTCGGTGCGGCTCCCGAGCTCTGAGCCGATCCGCTGGCCGACGCGAGCCGCTGCGCCTACGATGCGCCCATGCCGTCGCCGCTCGATCGCGCCAGGGATCTGCTCGAGTTCATCCACGCCTCTCCCAGCCCGTTCCACGCGGTGCGCACCGCCGCCGACGCGCTGCAGCGGGCCGGGTTCCGCAGGCTCTCGGAGCGCGATCCCTGGTCGCTTTCGCCCGGCGACAAGTGCTTCGTGACCCGAAATGCCAGCGCCCTCGTCGCCTTCGTCGTGGGCACGGAACCCCCGTCCTCCGCCGGCTTTGCCATGACCGGCGCCCACACCGACTCGCCCTGCCCCAAGGTCAAACCCAACCCCGAGCTGTTCCGCTCCGGTGTCGCCCAGCTCGCCGTCGAACCCTACGGCGGCATGCTCCTGTCCACCTGGCTCGACCGCGACCTCGGCATGTCGGGTCGCGTGCTCGTCGAGCGCCAAGGGGGATCGGTCGTCCCGCTGCTCGTGTCGTTGAACCGTCCCATCCTGCGGATTCCCAACCTCGCGATCCACCTGGACCGCGAGGTCAACACCAAGGGTGTGGTGATCAACCAGCAGCAGCACATGGTGCCGTTGATCGGGCTCGATCGAGGCGAGGGGAAGCGCCGCACGCTGCGGGAGATCCTGGCAACGGAGCTCGCGCGTCAAGGCCAGGAGGCGGTGAAGCCGGAGGCGATACTCGGCTTCGATCTGGTGCTTCACGACGCGGTTCCGGGGGTGATCGGGGGGCTCGACGAGGAGCTGATCTTCTCGCCACGGATCGACAACCTCGCGTGCTGCCACGCGTCGGTGGTTGCGCTGTGCGAGTCGTCGGCGGCGCGCCCGGCTCTGCCCCATGGGCGGCTGCTGGCCCTGTGGGATCACGAGGAGTGCGGAAGCCGCAGCGCGCAGGGGGCCGCCGGACCGTTCCTGCGCCAGGTGATCGAGCGGGTGCTCGAAGCGCGCGGCGAGACGGGCCCGCAGGCGTGCGCCCGCACCCTGGTCGGCTCGTTCCTGGTGAGCGCGGACATGGCCCATGCAGTGCACCCCAACTACGCGGACCGCCACGAGCCGTCGCACGCGCCGCTGCTCGGCAAGGGTCCGGTGGTCAAGACCAACGCCAATCAGTCCTACGCCAGCGACGGCCTCACCGCCGCGCACTTTGCGCGGGTGTGTCGCGATTCAGGGGTGTCCCTGCAACAGTTCGTGACCCGATCGGATCTGCCGTGCGGCTCGACGATCGGTCCCGTCACCGCCGCGCTCACCGGGGTCCGCACGATCGACGTCGGCGGACCGATGCTCTCGATGCACTCCTGCCGCGAGCTGGCAGCGGTCGACGATCACGCGTCGATGATCGACGCCATGACCGCGTTGTTTGCGGCGGGACCGGGGCTCGAGTCCGAGCCGGGGTGAGGGCTGGGGAGGCGGGGCGCGGGCTCAGCAGCCGCAGTTGCAGCCGTAGGCGCAGTCCGTGGACCACGTGCACGAATTCAAGCAGTACTGCCATGCGTTGGTGCCGCAGCAGCGCCAGGTGTCGCCCGAGGCCCAGTTGCAGGTCGCGCCCGCTTTGAGCCCGCAGCCGCCCCACTGGCAGTTGCCCTGGCAGGTCTGCACCCCACAGCAGGCGTGCAGCGTGCCCAGAGACGAACACATGCACTCGGCCGTGGCCCCGGGGCTGCACGGTCCCTCGCCCGAGCACCCGCTCCAGGAGCCCCATTGGCAACTGCCGCTGCAGGAGCGGCTCCTCTGGCCGCAGTTGCCGCAGCCGTCCTGATCGACCTCCCCGGCGCTGCACTCGCCTTCACCCGAGCACCCGCTCCAGTCTCCCCACTGGCAGCCAGCGCCGCAGGTCCTGCTGTGAGTGCCGCAGTTGCCGCAGCCTCCGTCGTCGACCGCGCCGGGAGCGCACTCGCCTTCACCCCCGCACCCTCCCCAAGCCCCCCAGTTGCCGGTGGCATCGCACACGCGCGTCTGCGTGCCGCAGTTGCCGCAGTCCTGCACCTGCTCGGCGCCGGGCGCACACGCTCCGCCGCACTGGTTGGCGACTCCGCCCCCTCCGCAGGTCTTGCCCGCAGGACAGGTGCCGCAGTCGATCTGCGTGCCGCACCCGTCGGCGACCGTCCCGCACGACGCCCCGAGCTGCGCGCAGCTTCGCGCGAGACAACCGCACTGGTTCACCTTTCCGAGGCCTCCGCAGATGGCCGGTGCCTGGCACGATCCGCAGTCGACGACGTCGGAGCACTTGTCGGAGACGATGCCGCAGCTCGCTCCGAGCTGCGTGCAGGTCTTGGGTGAGCAGGAGCCCGTACCACACACGTTGGCTCCGCCTCCGCCGCACTTCTGCCCGGCGGCGCACTGCCCGCAGGACAGGATGCCGCCACAGCCATCGGGGACCGATCCGCAGGAGGCTCCGAGCTGCGCGCACGTCTTGGGCTTGCACCCGCACTGCCCGGGCACTCCGGCTCCGCCGCAGGTTTCCGGTGCCGGGCACGCACCGCAATCGATCGCTTGCGAGCACTTGTCGGACACGTAGCCGCAGCTTGCGCCGAGCTGCGCGCAGGTCTTGGGGACGCACTCCTTGGTGCCGCAGACGTTGGGGCCTCCGCCGCCGCACGTGCCGCCGCTCTGGCAGGTCCCGCATTCGACCTTCCCGCCGCACCCGTCGGGCGCGCTGCCGCAGACCGCCCCGAGCTCGGCACAGCTCTTCGGCTTGCACCCGCCAGCAGCATCGACGCCCGTCTCCACCGAGGCGTCCTGGAGCGGGGGGGAGGAAGCGTCCAACCGATGCGCGTTCGTCGCCCATTCGGACTCGTCGCTCCCGCACCCGAGGGACGCAAGTACGATCGCGGCGAAGCCCGACGCCGCAAGACGTTGGGGGAGCATCACGAACCGCATCGAAGGATGGCGTCGCATCGGAAAAGGCTCCGCGCGTACTCTCGAGAGTGTAGCGCGCGGGAAGACGGAGTCCCAGCTTTCAACCGGTCACGGCCAACGCGGGGGAATGCAGCCGCGTCCACGTGTCGCGCAGCGCCATGCGCATGCTGTCGGCGTCCTGCCAGCGGTGGTGGGGCTCCATGAGCAGCGCCTTGTCGACGAGACGGATGACCTGGGGAGGGAAGTCGAGCCCGGTCTCCGCGAGGGAGGCGACGGGCTGTGTCGCAGCGTCCCAGAGCTGCTCCTGCCAGGTCTGGGCGTTGCGCAGGTAGGTTCCGGTCAGCAACGTGAACATCGTCGCACCCAGGGCCCAGATGTCGGTGCGGGCGTCGACCTCGTCCCACTTGCCGTGGGCCTGCTCGGGCGGCATGAACGACGGCGTCCCGGCCGGGATTCCGCGGATGCTGGGAGCCGACTCGAGCAGCCCTGCCATGCCGAAGTCGAGGACCTTGATGATCCCGGAATCGGTCACGTAGAGGTTCTCGGGCTTCAGATCGCAGTGCACCACGCCGTGCTCATGGGCCCGCTTCAGGACCCCGAGCACCCGCTCCACGATGCACAGGACGTCGTCGAGGTCGAGGCGCCCGCCCTTGCGCTCCCGACGCCCCTCGAGCGTCTCGCCGCACAGCAGCTCCATGACCAGATACACCGTGCCGTCCTGAT
>JAKLDZ010000136.1 GCA_022703255.1 Myxococcota bacterium
CAGGGCGTGAACATCACGCCGGAGATCCTGCGCATCGCCGACAACGCCCCGCTCATCCTGTCCCTGCACCGTGACCTGGACGGCTTCCGTGAAGATGCCGCCTCCAACAGCGGCACGAAGATCGGCACGACGCGCCGCGGCATCGGCCCCTGCTACGAGGACAAGATCGCCCGCAGGGGACTCACGGTCGGTGACCTGCGCGACCTGTCGCATGCCGAACGAATCGTCGCCGACACTCTCGATGCGTGGCGCCCGATGTTCGACCGGCACCACGTGGAGCTCCCCGCTGCCCGCACGGTCGTCGACCGGCTCGCCGCTGCGGCCGCCCGCATCCTCCCGTTCGTCACCGACACGGCCTCTCTCGTGCACGACCGCATCTCGGCCGGCAAGCGCGTGCTGCTCGAAGGCGCGCAGGGCACCCTGCTCGACATCGACCACGGCACCTATCCGTTCGTCACCTCCTCGTCCACCACCGCAGGCGGCGCCTGTTCCGGCTGCGGAGTAGGACCCCGGGCGATCTCGCGCGTGCTCGGCATCACCAAGGCCTACGCGACTCGCGTTGGTTCCGGCCCCTTTCCCACCGAGTTGCACGACGAGGCGGGCGAACGGCTACGCAGGATGGGGGGCGAGTTCGGCTCGGTGACGGGACGTCCGCGTCGCACCGGGTGGCTCGATCTGCCTGCGCTGCGCTACGCGGCGCGCGTCAACGGCTTCGACGCCATCGCGCTGACGAAGCTGGATGTGCTCACCGGATTCGACGCCATCCGTGTGTGCGTCGCCTACGACACCCCGCGCGGTCGCGTGCGCGAGCTGCCCGTCGAGCTGGCAGGCGACTCCGCCGTTCTCGTTCCGGTCTACGAAACCCTGCCGGGGTGGCGTGAGCCGATCGACTGCGCGCGCTCCCTCGGGCAGCTCCCCAAGCCGGCTCGCGAGTACATCGAGCGGATCGAGCGGGAGGTCGGCGTCGCGTGCGACCTGGTGTCCGTGGGCCCCGAGCGAGACGCCACCATCGTCGTGCGAAGCTCCTTCTGAGCTCCCCCTTCACCCTTGCTCACGCCTCCGGCGCTCCCCTAGACTGCCGGGACAGGGCACACCGCCCTATCCAGGAGGCTTCTGATGCGCCACGCGATCGCTCCGCTTGCCCTTGTCCTGGTCTCGATGCTTGCCGCCTCTCGCGCGCAAGCCGCTCCCTCGACCCACCGCTTCGTGCGACAGCTCCCCGTGGACAAGCCCGTCTTGTCGATGGAGGCCGCCCGCGACGCGCTCTATCTCCACGCCCCCGTCGCGCAGGGCGAGCTGGTACCTGTCGGCACCCGACGCATCGGTGACCTCACCGTGCACCGCTTCCGCCAGGCCCGCTTCGGCATCCCCGTCTACGCTCGTGGCGCTGCGATCGCCGTGCGGTCCGATGGATCGGTCGCCTTCGCGACGGCCAACGTGGTGGACCGTCTCCCGTCCACCACGACGCCGCGCATCTCCGCGGCCCAGGCCGCGTCCATCGCCACCGACAAGAGCAGGCGTCCCGCCTCCGAATCCCAGGCGCAGCTGGTGGTGTGGCCCGATGCCTCCGGCGGTCGCCTCGCCTGGATCGTTCGTCCTCCGTCGCTTCTTCCCATCCCCTACGTCCCCGTCGTCGTCATCGACGCCGACTCCGGTCGCGTCGTGGCCTTCTCCAACTCCGTGCGCTTCAAGAACGCCGCGAAGCTCTACGAGTTCAACCCGATCGCGTCCCCCACGCCGATCGACGTCACGCTCCCCATTGACGACCCCAACGTGTCCCCGGACAACGCCGACACGCTGTCCTTCAACTGCATCGACACCAAGAAGACGTTCCCCATCTCGTATATGGGCTTCACGGCCAACGTGCACATCTGCGAGCTTGCGTCGAAGAGCCTGCAGGCCGACGCCGAGGCGTACTCGGGCGGTGCGTTTGCCGACGGCACCACGGGCGACTACCTGCAGTACACGCCCGCAGCGGATGACGCCGGAGGGGATCCCTTCGCGCAGCTCTCGATCTTCTATCACACGAACAAGGCCTACGCGTACTTCAGGCAGTTCCAGCCCGACTTCAAGCTCTCCGAGCAGAACAAGTCGTGGCCTCTGTACCTCATCGCGAACCTGATGCTCCCGGCGGGCGCGATGGAGTTCAATCTCACGAAGATGTCCGACCCGAACCTGCCGCTCGAGCCGTTCTCCAACGCCTTCTACTCGGGCTGGGACACCAACGGCGGCTTCTCCGACATCCTGCAGACCGTCTGGCCCGACATCAAGGGAGCGGGCCTGTACTTCGGTCAGGGCGAGAAGGCCGACTACGCCTACGACGGCGATGTCGTCTACCACGAGTTCACGCACGCAGTCGTAGACACCACCGCTGCCTTGAGCATGTACTGGCACCGCGACTCGCAAGGGGCTTCCGCTTCCCCAGGCGCCATGAACGAAGCCATCGCCGATTACTTCTCGTCCGCCATCGCGGGCGATCCGAAGTCCGGCGAGTATGCCTGCCAGGACAGCTACGGCGCCGGCTGCGAGGGGATCCGGAACCTCGACAACGACAAGACCTGCCCTGCGTGGCTCACCGGCGAGGTCCACGCCGATGCCGAGTTCTTCTCCGCTCCAATGTGGACCATCCGCGCCGGACTCGCGTCCGACGCCGAGCGCAAGACCTTCGACCAGGCCCTGTTCACCACCCTCAACACCGTTACCAGCGGCGACCTCGGCTACGAGGACCTCGCCGACACCTTCATCGAGGCAATCAAGGCCTCCTCCCTCGGTGCCACCGTCGCCGACTCCATGCTCACCGAGTTCACCAAGCGTGGTGTGCTGCCTCGCTGTCACCGAATCTTCACCTGGGAGGGAACGCCGATCAGCTCCAAGAGCGCGAGCATGGCCAACACGTTCTCCGCGGCAGGCACCCAGGACATGGGCCTCGCTGGCGCAGCCGGTGGCTTCGCCCCCGGCCTGTTCCAGGTGAAGGTCCCCCTCTCCAATGGCGCCGTCAAGGTCAAGGTCTCCTTCAAGGAGCTGTCCACCGGCTCCTCTTCCATGCTCAGCCAGGGCACCCCTTTCACTCCCGCGATCCTGGTCGGCTTCGACAAGGAGATCGAGTTCGACTCCAACGCATCCGCCAACACCGAGACCGTGGTCGACGCGACCAAGTCCAGCGGCTCCTGGGTTGCCGAGCTCGACGTCCCGGCAGGCTCCTCCGAGGCGTATGCGATGATCGTCAACAAGGGCGATCTCGGCGCCTACTATTACAAGCTCGAGTTCGACGTCAAGTACGCCGGCGCAGACTTCGACTCCGGTGTCGAGCCCGAAGACGCCGGTGAAGACGCAGCGATCGAAGAGGACTCCGGGACGAGCGAGCCCGCTCCGAAGGCCGAGGAAGACGACGGCTGCGGCTGCCGGTTGCCGGGCGGTCACAGCGGTCCATCGGCTTCGGCCGCTCTCCTCGCCCTGGCCGGGCTGCTCGCGGCGCGACGCCGGCGTTAGAGCTCTCCCTCCCCACGACAAGCAGCGCGCCCGTGCCCCGACGGGATGCGGCGGAATCCGCCTGCGGGTCAATCGCTCCGCAGCCCCCTCCTGCCGCGGCAAGCGTGGTATCGTCAGCCGATGGCCTTGCGTGGATCGCCCGACTCCCGTCCGATGCGGTGCGCGATGACGTGCGCGCTCGTCATTGCAGCGCAGTCGGGTTGCTTCGCACCGCACGGCATGGCGCCCTTGCCGCTCCCCATGGCCAGGGACTCGGCGGTGGTCGAGCTCGCGGGCGGGGCCGCCGCAGCTTCGGGACGAACCGCCGCTCGCACGGAGCTGGGGCTGGGCGGGCAGGTCACCGACTGGTTCGGTCTGGAGCTCCGAGGGCAGTACTTGCACGTCGTCGAGGGCCACGGAACCGACGAAGCCGGGCGCCGCTCGAGCCACACGGTCAACGCCTTCTACCCCTATCTGCGCCCGTTCTTCTTCGCGGGCCCCGTCACTATAGCGGTCCCCGTCTCCGGGTTCGCCTTCGGCGCCGGGGGAGGCGGTATCGCCGCAGGGCTCGCCGGGGCCTCCGTCGGATTCGGCGGCCCCCACTGGAACGTCTTCACCGGCGTCCAATGGCAGGCCGCGCAGGTCGTCTCGTCGCGCCACTCCGAGTCGAGCGTTCGCGAGCTGTGCTTCGGCGCACGATACGCTTTGCTCGGCGACTACTGGCGCGTCTCGATTGACCCCCAGCTCGTCGTGAGCCGCCACTACATGAAGTACACCCAAGACAGCGGCAACTCCACCGTTGCCTCCACCTCCTTCGAGTCCGACCGGCACTTCGCCATGGGGGTGATTCAAGTCTCCGTCGCCTTCGGTGACTTGAAGCAGAGGTCGCGGGCACAGCCGGCCGCGCAGCCGCGGAACCAGACGCCTCCAGCCACCCCGTGAGCGCATCGCGTGGCTCTCGCCGCCCCCTGCGTCGGCAACCGCGAGAGCGAAGCTTGCGACGGGGACGGCTGGGTGGCGGCGCGACTTCGGTGTTGAGCATGCAGCGGGGGCTTCGCATTGGGGGGGGCGTGCGACGCGGCTACTGTGCGACGATGCGGGGCGGGCTGCGGTGGTTTCCTGGGGGGAGAGGCGCTGTGGAAAAGCGGTGGTCGCGCGACGAGAGGGGGGGGGGCCCGATTCCGGGAAGGCGTCTGCCTGCCCGGCGGGAGCTTGACTATATCTCGATGTGCTGTATCTTGATGTCGAGATAAGTGGCGACGGCATCGGCGTGGAAGGACGACCAGGTGGCAGCAACGAAGGCAACCAGGAACACCGCCAAGGGAGTGCACCTCTGGCTCCTGCTCTGGAAGGCGACCAGGGTGCAGGAGGCGCACGCGCGACGCAGCGTCGAAGCCATGGGGCTGTGCTTGACCGACTTCGGCGTGCTCGAGGCGCTGCTCCACAAAGGACCCCTCCCCGTCAACACTCTCGGCAAGAAGATCCTGATCAGCAGCGGATCCATGACCGCCGCCATCGACCGCCTCGAGGGACAGGGCCTTGTCGTGCGCAAGGACTCGCCGGTGGACCGCCGCGCTCGCATCGCGCACCTGACGACGAAGGGCACGGATCTCATCCAGCGATTGTTCGCGGAGCACACTCGGGACATGGAACGGGCGTTCTCATGCCTCGACGGCACCGAGAAGGAGCAGCTCGCGACCCTGCTCCGCAAGGTTGGCGGCGAGGTCGACGGGATGGCTCCGCTCAGCGACAGGGCGCACTCATCGAAGAAGAGAGGAGAGTCATGATCGCGATTCGCAAGGCACAGGACCGTGGCCATTTCGACCACGGATGGCTGAACACGTATCACACGTTCTCGTTCGCCGATTACCGCGACCCCCAGCACATGGGCTTCCGCGGACTGCGAGTCATCAACGAAGACCGGGTCCAGGCTGGGGAAGGGTTCGGCACCCATCCTCACCGCGACATGGAGATCGTCACCTACGTGCTCGAGGGCGGTCTCCAGCACCGCGACTCCATGGGCAACGGCTCGGTCATCCGACCCGGCGAGGTGCAGCGAATGAGCGCCGGAACGGGAGTCACCCACAGCGAGTTCAACGCCTCCAAGGAAGAGCTCGTCCACTTTCTTCAGATCTGGCTGCTGCCGGGCAAGCGCGGCATCGAGCCCAGCTATGAGCAGACGACGTTCTCTCCGCACGACTTGGCTGGCCGGCTGCGGTTGATCGCGTCGAAGGACGGTCGCGAAGGCAGCGTGACGATTCACGCCGACGCCTCCCTCTACGCAGGGGTATTCGACAAGGGCGCAATCGGCGAGCTCGCCCTCGGGAAGGACAGGCACTCCTGGGTTCACGTCGCCCGCGGCAAGGCACGTGTCAACGGACACGACCTGTCGGCCGGTGACGGAGCTGCGCTCTCCGGAGAGCCCCAGGTTCGAATCGAAGGCATCGACGTCGGCGAGGTGCTGGTCTTCGACCTGGCCTGAACGAGCGGGGAAACATCCATTCGCAGCGAGGACGAAGCAGCATGAACACACGCGACGGGATCCACCCGAGCCGATCGATCTCCAGGATGCCGGTGGTTTTCGCGGCGCATGGCGCGCCGGTCCTGCTCGACGACGCCGCCTGGATGGCCGAGCTCGCAGCATGGGCGAGGGCCATGCCGATCCCCGAGAGCATTCTCATGGTCTCGGCGCACTGGGAGCAACGTCCGACGACGCTGGGTGCAACTCGCACGGTGCCGCTCGTCTACGACTTCTACGGCTTTCCGGAGCGATACTACCGCACGAAGTACCCTGCTCCCGGAGCGCCGGGCCTCGCCGCGAAGGTCCGGGGGCTCCTCGGTGACAAGGGCATCCCCGTCGCCGACGACCCGGATCGAGGGCTCGATCACGGGGCCTATGTGCCGCTGGTGGCGATGTATCCCGACGCCGACGTCCCCGTGCTCCAGATGTCGATCCCTGGCCTCGTTCCCGATGAGCTGGTGACCCTTGGCCGGGCGCTGGCTCCGCTGCGTGACGAGGGCGTGCTGATCTTCGGCAGCGGCTTTCTGACGCACAATATGCGATACGCATTCCAACGAGGAACCCCGAGTTGGGCGAGCGAGTTCGATTCTTGGGCCGAAGACGCGCTGGCGCGTCTCGACCTCGATGCGCTCAAGGACTTTCAAACGCGTGCCCCGGCGGCCCGGATGGCGCTTCCAACCTGGGAGCACTACGCTCCGGTCCTCGTGGCTGCAGGCGCCGCGGCCGACGAGGCGCCCGACACGACTTTCCCGATTGCCGGTTGGTGGATGGACGGAGCGTTCACGAAGAGGTCGGTGCAGTTCGGTTGACCTCGGACAATCGCGCTCGAGAATGCTCGTTGCATCAGCAGGAGGAGACATGCAGAACCGAGAAGTGCAGTCGGTCGTCACGCCAAGCGCGACTCGAGATGGAGCGGGCGTGCAGCTCCGGCGCAGCATTGCGACGCCGACCCTTGACCATCTCGACCCGTTCTTCCTCTTCGATCACTTCGGCTCCGAGAACCCCGACGACTATATCGCCGGATTCCCCATGCACCCGCACCGCGGAATCGAGACGATCACCTACGTTCTCGACGGCAGGGTGGAGCATCGCGACAGCCTCGGCAACTCCGGCGTGATCGGGGCAGGAGACGTGCAGTGGATGACGGCGGGCAGCGGCATCATGCACGAGGAGATGCCCAAGGTCGGACCGCGTCGGCTCGACGGGTTCCAGGTCTGGGTGAACCTGCCCGCGAAGCTCAAGATGACCAGGCCGCGGTATCAGGACATCCCCTCGGCAAGGATCCCCGAGGTCGTTCGTGCCGACGGCGCGCGCATCCGGGTCATCTCCGGCGTGGTGGACGGCCAGGTCGGAGCGGTCCGGGACATCTTCGCAGACCCGACCTATCTCGATGTCGCGCTCCCCGCGGGATGCTCCTTCGAGCAGCCCGTGCCGCGCGGCCACACCGCGCTCCTGTACGTCTTCCAAGGGGACGTGGCGATCGGCGGGCCCGAAGCTGCAAGTGGCGCGTTCATCGCCGCCACGCGACTCGTGATCCTGAAGGACGGCGACGTGGTTCACGTGGAGGCGGGCGGCGCGCCGGCGCGCTTTCTCCTGCTCTCTGCCCAGCCGCTCAACGAGCCGGCGGTCCGCTGGGGGCCGTTCGTCATGAACACGCGCGAGGAGGTTGCCCTTGCGCTGCAGGAGCTCCGCAACGGCACGTTCATCAAGAGCTCCCAATAGAACATGCTGGGATGGCCTGGCTCCAAGACGCGCAGTAACCTCTGCGCCAGCCCTCTCCAACGTCACCCTGATCCCAGGTCTCCTCATGAGCAAGAACAAGTCCAGCGAGCCTCGCACTTCGGGAGCCCGCAGCCACCAAGTGGAGGCGATCGTCGCGCAACTCCGGGCGATGGGCACCGAGGAGAGCCGCGCAGGGATGGCGCGATTCGCGATCCGCACCGAACAGGCTTTCGGCGTCTCGGTCTACGACCTTCGGAAGGTCGCCAAGACCATCGGAACCGATCACGAGCTGGCGATCGCCCTCTGGGCGACAGCCAACCACGAGGCGCGCTTGCTGGCGTGCTTCGTCGATGATCCTTCGGCGGTGTCCGCGGAGCAGATGGATGCGTGGGTGAGAGAATTCGATTCCTGGGACATCTGCGATCAGGCCACGACCAGCCTCTTCGATCTGACCGGGCATGCCTGGGACAAGGCGGTCGAATGGGCGGTGCGCGAAGAGGAATGGGTCAAGCGCGGCGGCTTCGCGCTGATGGCAGGTCTCGCGGTCCACGACAAGACCGCTGACGACGCGTCGTTCGTGAGCCTGCTCGCGCTGGTGCGGCAGGAGGCGCGTGACGATCGCAACTTCGTGAAGAAGGCGGTCAACTGGGCACTGCGCAACATCGGCAAGCGCAATCTCGTGCTGAACGCAGCGGCGATCGAGTGCGCGGAGGGGATCCTCGAGGCCGCGAACCGGGCTGCTGGTGCGCCCCGCGGTGGTGATGCGGGTATCCGAGCTGCCCGGTGGATTGCGACCGACGCGTTGCGCGAGCTTCGATCGGAGGCGGTTCAGGCACGCCTTCGAAAGCGGGGCAAGGCCGGGGGCTGACGCTCTCGTGAGCACACACGCTCGAGCTGATGGGGCGATCGGGGAGACCGTCGCAGGGCGGGGATTCCCAGCGCAGCGGCGCTCGCGCTTTGCGCGCTCCCCCCGGAGGTCGGCAGTGTCGGTCAGGGCGTGAAGCACACCGCCGAGCGCCCTGCGATGTTCTATACTCGTCGCATGTCTGTCCGGGCCCTGTTTCGCGAGCCTCTGCTGCACTTCCTGCTGATCGGCACCGTGGTGTTCGGCGTTCATCATGCTTTCGGGCAACCTCCGACGCAGTCCTCCGACGGCCCCATCGTGGTGGATGCGCAGGTCCGTGAGCGGCTCAAGGAGCGATTCACGGTGACCCGCGGCCACCCGCCGACCGACGAAGACATGAAGGATGTGATCTCGAAGTGGATCGACGAGGAAGTACTGGTGCGGGAGGGCCTGGCGCGGGGGCTCGAACGCGAGGATCCGCGGATCCACGAGCGCATCGCGGACAAGATGCGGGTCGTGCTGCAGGCGAGCGTGGAGGTGCCCTCTCCGACGCACGAAGACCTGGTGAAGTGGTGGGAGGCCAATCGCGCGCGCTGGTCGCGTCCATCCCTGGTCGACTTCACGCAGGTGTTCGTCGAGGGCGACGACTCCGCGGCCAGGGCACGAGCCCAGGAGCTGCTCGCGAAGCTGCAGGCGGGCGCAGAGCCTGCCGGGCTCGGGGATCGTTTCTCCGGCGGAAGGCACTATCGACAACGCAGTCTGCCCTCTCTGGCCGAGGCGCTTGGGGACGAATTCATTCAGGGCCTCAGTGAGCAGGCGGAGAAGACCTGGTCTCTGAGGCGGTCGCGGTATGGCCTGCACCTCGTGCGCGTCGACAAGTGGACACCAGCGGCGACATCGGATTTCGAGTCGTGCAAGCTGGATGTCGCGAAGGACTGGAAGGAAGCGCAGCGGACCAGGGTTCTCGAAGCGGCGATGCGGGAGCTGCGCAATCGATGGCCCATCGAGAGGCGCCCGTGAAGCGAGGCGCACTTCGCACGCCGGCGGCGTGGCTGGTGCTGGCCCTGGCCCTGGCCACCACGGCGATCGAGCGTCCGGCCCACGCCCACGACTTCCGCCCCGGGGTGCTTCTGCTCACCGAGATCGCGCCCGGGGAATACACCGTCAAGTGGACGGCGCCGGTCGATGCCACGGGTGAGGGCGAGACGCTTGCGCCGCAGTACCCGTCATCCTGCTCGGTCGAGGGTACTCGTCTGCGATGCGGGCCTGACGGGCTCCGCGGTCGGATAGCCATCGAGGGGATGCACATGCCGAGCACGCAGGTGCTGCTCATCGTCCGGGGTCGCGACGGACGTGTGCGGGAGCAGTTGATCACGGGCGGCGCCCCCTCGATTGAGCTCGGTCCCGATCAGGGGCGCTCCTTTGGCAGTTGGATCGGGCTGGGCGTAGAGCACATCCTGAAGGGGTATGACCACCTGGCCTTCGTGATGGGCCTGCTGCTGGTAGGAGGCTGGAGTCGTCGCATCATTGCGACCATCACGGCGTTCACGCTGGCGCATTCGCTCACCCTCGGACTTGCGGCCACCGGCGTGATCCAGCTCGCCTCGGCGCCGGTCGAGGCGACCATTGCCGCGAGCATCATCCTGCTGGCGGCCGAAGCGCTGCGCGACCGCGAGACTCTGGCGCGCCGCGCGCCGTGGCTGGTGGCGCTGGTCTTCGGGCTGGTCCACGGGCTCGGATTCGCGGAGAGCCTGCGATCCCTGGGGCTGCCGGAGAGCTCGGTGCTGGGAGCGTTATTGGGATTCAACTTCGGCATCGAGCTCGGTCAGCTCGTCGTCGTGGGACTGGCGCTCGGCCTCTGGCTGGTGTTGCGCAAGCGCCTGGGCTCCGGCCGTATCCCAAAAACTGTCTTCGCCTATGGCCTGGGCGCGCTGGGGTCCTGGTGGTTCGTGGAACGCGCTGTCGCGATGTTCGCGTAGGGGGTGCGGCTCAGGGAGCCGTGGTGAAGCGGCGCAGGGGGCTGGTCACCTGGTGGACGCAATCGGATACGGTCGCGTACCACTCGTAGGTGCGGCCCGGCTTGATGCCGGGCAGGGAGGTGGTCACGATTTCGGTAGCGGGCGCTACCGTCGCCACGGCGTTGAACGGACCACCGGAGCCGCGCAGATCGATGGGTAGAGTGAACTCGCTGTTGTCGTCGGTCTCGTACTTGTCGAGCGCCGGCGAGTAGGTCCTGACCGTGAGCTCGTTGTTCGCGGGCGAGAACTCCCAGATGCGCATCCAGCCGTCGCCTCCGTTGTCGCGGCTCTGGTAGTCCGCGAGCATGGTGTGGATGACGTTCCCGTTGTACGTGTCGGTCCGACGGGCCTCGCCGGAGACGTGGCCGTTGGTGAAGATCTGGACGTTGGGGAGCCCTTTGAGCGCATCGTAGATGGCCTTTCCCTGTGAGCCGAAGCCAGCGCCGGATCCGATGATGTAGTGGGCGTTGACGATGCCGAACGCCCCCGGGTACTGCTGGAAGATCGACTTGGCCCAATTGAGAATCGCGGCGTCGGGATCGGTGTTGTACGAGAAGCTGACGACGACGAAGTCGAGCCCGCCGGCCGAGAAGGTGTACCAGCTCTCGTCGTTGTTCGACCCGTAATGCCCGCCGTAGTAGGCCCGGTTCTTGAACCGATCGATACCGAAGTGCTTGTTGCGCTCCTCCGTGCCGCCATAGGAGCTGTTCGGGTTCTGCTCGTGATTGCCTACCGCCACGCCGAAGGGAAGGCCGTCGGGCAGCCCTGTCAGCGGCTCTTCGAGGAAGGCCATGGCCTTGTCGGCAATCGCCCATTGCGACAGGACCGTGGCATTGTCGACAATGTCGCCGTTGTGGATGGCCCCCAGGATGTTGTGGGAATCCCGGTTGGCCATGATCCACTTCGTCTGGCCGTAGAACAGGTCGGGGTCGTCACCGGAGCGCGTGTAGTACTGGGTGTCGGGCATCACGACCATGCTGAAGTCGTCGGCCGTCGTGAGCTCCCGCAAGTAGAACGTCACCTCGAAGCTCTTGTCCTCGGGGTCTGTGAGAGTCAGGGAGAGGTCAGCTTTCGAAGACGTGAGCGCCGCGTCGTTCGCCGGCTCGGCCGCGATGATGCCCGGCGGCAGGCCGCGGTCGAGCGCGGCGCCGGGCTTGCTGAACGTCGCTCCGCCATGCAGTGTGCCGTTGAGCGTTCCGACACTATCGACAGCTTCGGTCGCGCCCTCATCCAGGGCCCACCGGGCAACCAGGCCGCCGGCGGCCTTGAGGGTCTTGTACATGCCGGCAGCGATCTCCGATTCGCTCCGGGCCACCTTCCATACGCGCAGCTCGTCGACGGCGCCGTGCAACCGGCCCGCACCTACGCCCTTTGAGTCGAAGGCGGAGCCGATGCCAAAGTGCTGGATGCTGTCGGCTCGGGGCACCGCATCCGCTACCGCTTCGCCGTCGAGCTTGCCGTCGAGATACAACCGCCAGGCCTGGCCGTCGTAAGTCGCAGCGACGTGGTGCCACTCCCCCCACGGAACGACGGTCTTTCCCTTGACCGGGTGATTGAGGCCGCTCTCCATGTCCTCGAAGTCGGCGCCGAGGACGTCACCCCAGAATCCGAACGCGTAGTTGCAGTCGACCGTGCTGCCGTCGTCTTCGCCTCGTCCCTTGCCCGCGATGGGCACCAGGGAGACTCCGCCGACACCCGTTCCTGCGGACATGCCGGCTCCGTCGCGACGCACCCACGCCTCGATCGTGAACACCGACAGGCCGAGTGCAGGGGCGACACCCATGTCCGCGTCGTCATCGACTCCGTCGAACTGCAGCGCGCTCGATGCCAGCGGGGGGCATGACGGCCCGCCCGCGTCGCCGGCTGATCCCGCCGCGCCTGCGCCGCCTGCACTGCCGCTCGTCCCCGCACTCCCGCCGTCCGAACCTGCGGCCCCGGCCCCGCCATCTTGGGTCTGCCCGAACGAGTCACTGGTTTCGTCGCTGTCGCCGCATCCCGCGACCAGAAGCAAGAGCGCAACACCAAAGAGGGTCGTTTGCCGGAACATGACGTCAGGATATCGCGAGCGCCGCAGCGAAGTCGAGACGCAATTGTGAAGGGACGGCTGCGTACCTTTGCCCGGGATCACCCGGACGACCCGGCACGGATTGCCGGTTGCGACCGTCGCCTCTGGGAGGTCCCAGCTCTGGCGTCGCCATCGACGCCCACGAGCTCGTCGGTGAGAACCTCGATGAGCCTGCAGCCCGGTTCGAAGCGGGGGGGCGCGATGGGGGCCATCGTGCTGCGGGTTGTTTGCGGCGCTCCCGGACTCGCCGGCGGCGGGCAGGACGCGCAGGGCGTCCAGTCGAAGCTGAACCACTCGTCCGCCCGGCGGCGGCTCGCCGAGCCGTAGGCGCCGAAGTAGGAGTCGGCCATCGTCATCAGCAGGGGGCGC
>JAKLDZ010000137.1 GCA_022703255.1 Myxococcota bacterium
TGTGCGGGTTCAGCGGATGCCGATCGCGATCTCGCGCTGCGTCGCTTCGTCGGCCCCGCGGGCGAAGGCCTGGAACGCGCCGTATCGCTCGACCGGGATCCTCCCCGCGGGGATGTCGTAGACCCGGTCGATCACCAGGTCGCGCCCCTCGAGCCGATCCTTGACGATGACCACGCGGTCCTCGTCGCGGAACTCGCCGGGGACGAGCGGCACGTCGAGGTTGCCGCGGGGCGGGAGCTTGACGCGGAATCGCACCTCCATGTGCGAAGCGTCGGGGAGGATCATCGTGGTCTTGCGTTCGGGCAAGGAGGCGAGCTTGCCCACGCGCATGCGGAAGGGGGGCAAGAATGCCAGCCCGCCCGCGCGTCGTCGCGCGAAGTCCGGCGACACCGCCTTCATCTTCAGCGTCAGCGGGCGATCGAGATCGTCCTTGTCCTCGATCGTGACGTCCTTGAGGCTCGCCCCCGGCAGATCGGCTGCCAGCAGCTTGCCCTCGATGGCGTCACGCAGCTGCGCCTCGGGCACCGTCTCGAGGCTCCGTCGCAGCACGATCCCGTACTTGCCCACGAACCGCTCGGCGAGATCGATCTCCGCCGTGCCGTCGTCCCGCATCGTCGCCGTGCCTTCGTACACGATCCCGTCGAACGATCCCTCCGTGCTGGTGACCACCTTCGGCATCCCCTCGACGAGGCGGAAGCCGGGCTGGCCGCGCAGCTCCGCGGGCACGTATCCGAAGGGCGCGAACTTGTCGAGCACCGTCAGGAACCGCTCCCCCTTCTCGGTCTGCAGCCGGATGACGTAGTCGTTGTACAGCTCCGCCTCGGCGATCGGCCCTGCCGGGGGCTCGGCGAGGCGATCCTTGGCGACCACGATTTCGGCTGGAATGCCGAGCAGGCGGACCAGGTACAGGAAGGCGATGGCGGGCTCTCCGCTCTTGCCGATCACGATCTTGCGACCGTCTCCCTCCTGGCCCTTCTCGACGTTGCTCAGCACCCAACGGTAGATCCTGCGGGCCTGCTCCTCGCGCGCGGAGTCGGGAACTCCCTGGACGATGCGTCGGGCGATCCGCTGCAGACGCGGGTCGCGCACGCTGCGGTCCGCCGCGGTCTCCACGCGGTTGCGCAGGTACTTGTCCAGGTTGATTCCCCACCCCACGCGCACGCTGGGGAGCAGCTCGCGGATTGGCACCGTGCCCGGCTCGATCACCGCGGCAGGGCTCTTGTCCACGACCCAGCGTCTCGTGGTCAGCATGCCGTCCTCGGTGACGGTGGGCTGCGGGACATTGCCGTGGCTCTCGACCGTCAGGGGGCGATCCTTCGGCGAGATCACGACGAACTCGCTGCGCCAGTAGCCGATGTCCTGCTCCCGGAAGAACCAGTGCGGTCCCAGGTAGGCGACCCCGCCCACCGCGTCGCCAGGCTCCGAGAAGATGCTCTCGGTCTCGATGTAGTCCCCTACCTCCAGGTGCGGCATCGTCACCGTCGGCTTGCCCGCCACGATCTCGGGCTCCAATACCTTGCCGTCGGCCTTGATCACCCGCGCGCGCAGCACCAGCCCGCGCGGCATGTTCTGCTCCGCCAGCTTCTGCACGGCCTCCTGCGACTGCACCCGGATGATCTCGTGCTCCAGCATCCGCGATGACCCGTCGGGATTCACCCACACCACGCCGTAGTCGAGCACGCGCACCGCGTTGCCTGCCATCTCGCCGCCGGCCTTCACGAACTGATCGATCACCTTGCGCGCGTCGAGCCGGTACGGCTCCAGCTCCGTCCGCCCCTCGAGCAGCTCCAGCGCCGCCGTCAGATCCGTACTCCGTGAGCCGCTCTGGATCGCGTCGGCGACCGCCTTGCGAAGGGCCCCCAGATCCCCCGACGCCAGCCGGGCGTCGGCCAGCGCGAGCCGCGCCGCCTCGTCCCGCGGCTTCTTCGCCAACGCCTTCTCCAGCAGCTCGAACGACTCCGCCTTGCGTCCTGCCCGCGCGAGCACCTCCTGAAGCTGCGCCGCGATCTCCTTGCGATCGGGCCTGCGCGCGGCCAGGCGCTCGAGCTCCTTGACGGCCCGGTCGTAGTCGCGGCGGCGCAGGGCCCGGTCCACCTGGATGTCGGAGTCGGGGTCGAGGGCGACCAGGCGCTCGGCGGCCTTGTCCGCCTCGGCGGACTGCCCGCGCTGCTCGAGCACGCCGACGAGCTGACGGAGCACGGATCGCTTGCGGGCGAAGCGCGCGGCCAGGTCCTTGACCAGCGCCGACTCCTCGCTCTGCCACGAGAGCTGGTTGTACGCCGCGGCCAGCGCAGAGCCGATCTCCGGCACCTCGCGGAAGTGGTCGTACAGATCGCGCAGCTCCTTCGCCACCGCTGCGAGCCCCTTCTTCTCCGCTCCGTCCTGGGCGAGCCAGAGCCTCGCCTGCCACACCTCGGGATCCTTCGCGACGATCTTCGCGTTCAGCTCCCTCGCCAGATCCCGCGCATCGCCCGCAGGGAAGATCGGGTCCGACTGCACCGCCGAGGCCTGCAGCCACAAGGCCCCCGGCGCCGCGTCGTGCACGCTCCCCACCAGCGGCTCAAGCAACACGCTCGAGACGTCGTGCTGCCCCTCGACCTGGGCCAGATGCCCCGCGAGCCACGTCGTCAAGTCGTCCGGATCACGAACAATCTCCGTCCCGCGAAGAAAGCGGTCCAGCACGTTCGGATCCGACACGACCACCGGCGCCCGCGTCACGTACGACCCGCCCGGATCATCGGAGGCCGTGAGCCCCAGCGCCGTCCCGTCGGGCCGCAGCAGCCGGATCGACGTCCGCGGCGCGTCGAGCCTCGCCACGATCCGGTGCCGCCCCTTGTCGAGACGCAGGTGAACCCCGAACCTCGGCCAGGTCCCCCACCGACGAGGCGATCGCTCCAGCACCGTGACGTCGTCCACCAGGACCGCCCGCGCCCCCTGCACCGCGATCAACACCTCCGTCGGGTGCGCCAGCTCCAGGAATGTCTCCCCGTAGTAGACCCCGTTGAGCACCGGCTCCGAGGAGTAGGCGTCACACGCCCGCTTGTCGAGCTTGTGAAGGTGCGGAACCACGCGCGGCGTCTGCGGGTCCGGCGCGAAACGCAGCGGCCACACCCCAGGCTTCTCGGCTTCGAACGCACGATCGAAGTCCGTGTCCGATCCCTTGCCGAAGGGCCCCGCCAGACGCACCGCCGTCTGACACCCGTGCCAGCTCGCCGCCCGCTCTCCCGCCTTCGTCCCCAGCGCCGCCACCGACTCGGCGCTCCAGAGCTCCACCAGATCCGCACGCGCTCGCCAGCCGATCGAGCCGGGCGACTCGATCAACGACTCGATCACCGGCCGCCACTGCTCCCAGGTGGCCGAAACCGCCTCCCGAAGCACCAGCATCCGCTCGGCCGCGACCCACGCGGCCAGCGGTCCCACCGGCTCGGCATGATCGCGCGCCGCCCGCACCACCTCGAGCCATGAAGCCGCCGCCTGCACCGGACGACCGTGAAGGTCGTCGTCGAGCGCACGCGCCAGCGATGCGTGCAGTCCCCCCTTCGACGACAGCTCGTCGAGACGCTTGCGCGCGCGCTGCGCGCGTGCCGTGTCGCCCTTCGGCGAGATCAGCTCCGCGATGAGCCAGTCGGCGACGACCTCCGGATCCGACGACCGGGGTCCCTGCTCGCGGACCTGTTCGGCAGGCGAGCGTGCGGGCGCGGGCGCCGCTCCGCTGCAACCTTGCGCCGCAGCGCAAGCCAAGGCCAACGCCAATGCCCAGCCGATCCCCGCAGACAGTCGCTTCGAGCTCATCGCCCCCGTGCTACCCCATCCGCGCTGCGACGGCCATCGGCTGCGACGGGTTCGTCGAGGGACCCGAAATGGGCAAAGGCCCCGACGTTCTCTCGACTCGTCGGGGCCCTGGCTCCGCGCTCACGGGCTCCTGCCCGGGCGGCCATCCTCGCTGGGTGGGAGCTACGCGTCGTCCTCTTCCGAGGACTTCTTCTCGTCCTCGTCCTTCGACGGCTTGTCGTCGTCGAACTTCGCGTCGATCGCGTCGTCCTTGGCCGCGGGCTTCTTGTCGTCCTTCGACGGCTTGTCGTCGTCGAACTTCGCGTCGATCGCGTCGTCCTTGGCCGCGGGCTTCTTCTTCTCGTCTTCGTCGCGATCCTCGTCGTCCTCGTCGTCCTCGTCGTCGTCGTCGCTCTTGCGCCCGCCGCCCGACTTGGCGACCTTGCCGGCTTCCGCGTCGCTGCGCGCCTTCTCCAGGGCGTAGAATCCCGTGAGATCGAGGGCCATGGCCTGCTCGGGGTGGGCTTCGGCGACCTTCCAGAACACGCCGAAGGCGATGGCGACGGCGACCGCGGTGGCGACGCCGACCCACTGCGAGGTGGAGAGTTGGGCCATTTCGGAGCTGACGTAGCTGGCCGGCTTGAGGGCGAGGTACGCCACGATTGCCGGGACGAAGGAGATGACCTGGGTGAGGCGGCGCATGGTCACGTTGTCGATCGCGCGCGCGAACGAGATCGCGTAGCCGATCGCGAACAGGGCCAGGGCGCCCGGAATCAGGACGTCGGCGGTGAGGTGCGGCCCCCACACGCCGCGCTCGGCGTCGTCGCGGACCATCTCGATGAGGAAGCGCAGGAAGCCGTAGCCGAACGCGAACAGCATGAAGACCTGTCCCCGGAAGCGCTGGTGCTTGCGCTGCCACAGGAGCAACGCGAGCAGCAGGCCGCCGATGAGCGACTCGTACAGCTGCGTCGGGTGCACGGGGTTCGAGTGCGTCGCGTCGATCGAAAGGCCGTAGTGCTGCACGTGATGCACCCACGCGGGCGCGCCTTCGCCGTGCTCCAGGGTTCCCGCCGGCCAGTGCGGGAAGGATCCGATCTTCTGCAGCCACTGGGGAGCCGAAGCGCTCAAGGGCTTGCCGAAGTCACAGCCGAACAGGTAGCAGCCGATGCGCGTGATGAGCAGTCCCGAGGCGAGCGAGGGCACCGCGACGTCGGCCCACGGCATCAGGGCGATCTTCTGGCGCTTGAGGTAGAGCCACGAGCCGAGGTAGCCGCCGAGGAAGCCTCCGTAGGCGACCAGGCCTCCGCGACGGAACGCGAAGAAGTCCCCGACGCCCTGGAACTCGTCGAGGTTCGTCAGCACGTAGAGCAGGCGCGAGCCAATGATGGCCGAGATCGCCGTCACCACGTAGCAGTTCGCCATCGTCTCCTTCGGGAGCCCGTCCCTCTCCGACAGGTAGAGGGTCAGGTACCAGCCCACCACGAGCGACAGCCCGAGCATCACGCCGTAGCTGTAGATGGGGATGTTGTGGACGACGCCGAAGTAGGGGAGCTTCCAACCGGGAAGAGGAATCCGGAAAAGGATCGGATGCATGGCGCCACTCTTTACTTCCGAACGGTCCCCCTTGCCAGCCCGTCTTGCCCCCCCTCGTTTCCACTTCGCCCCCTGGCCCGATTGACTCCGTCCACTGCTCTTTGCGATTCTCCTCCCATGATCCCGCGCCGCCACCTCGTCGCCCTGCTCTCCGCCGCCCTCCTCGTCACCTGCGCCTACGACGCCCCCGCTGCGCCCAGCCGCCAGGACGTCGTCGCCGCCCAGGAAGCCATGAAGCAGGGCACTTCAGCCGAGAAGAAGGGCCAGTGGGAGACGGCCCGCGAAGCCTTCCAACGCGCCGTGGACCACAACGACACCCCCGATGCGCGCCTCCACCTCGCGCGCGCAGAGGCCGGCCTCGGTCACCTCCTCGAGGCCGCCTCGAGCTACCGCATGGCCCTCGAAGCCAAAAACGCCCCCCCCAACGTCAAGGCCGCCGCCAAGAAGGAGCTCGCCACCGTCGTCGAGCGCATCCCGCGCATCACCATCAAAACCCCCGCCGACTTCGCAGGTACCGTCCAGATCGACAGCAGCCCCGTCTCCTCCTCCGACCTCGGCAAACCCGTCGAACGCAACCCCGGCGACCTCGTCGTCTCCGCCCAGGCCGACGGCTTCGAACCGTTCAAGCAGACCGTGTCTCTCCCCGAAGGCGCCTCCAAAACCGTCGAAGTCTCCCTGAAGCCTTCGGCTCCCGTCACCAAGGCGGAGCCCGTCAAGGTCTCCACCAACGACGGTCGCACGCGCAAGACCCTGGCCTACGTGAGCCTCGGGGTCGGTGGCGTGGGCGCGATCGTAGGGACGGTCTTCGGGCTGTCGGCGAAGTCCACGCGCAACGATTTGCGATCGAGCTGCGCGAACGACGTGTGCGCGGAGGATCAGCGGGAGACCTACGACAAGGGCAAGCAGCAGGCGATGTTCTCGACGATTGGCTTCATCACGGCGGGGGTGGGCATCGGACTGGGGACGGTGCTGCTGCTGACCGCTCCGAAGAAGAACGCGGAAGCGGATGCCCCCAAGGCCTCGATCACGCCGTACGTCGGCCCGGCCAACATCGGGGTGTACGGGAAGTTCTGACGCATCAGCGCGGCATGGCCGGAGAGGCGAAGTGTGCGGGACGCGCAGGGGCGCGGCTGAGCAGGGCAGGGGTGAAGCCGCGCGGGGAACCTCTGCGAGCACGCGGTGGGAGCGGGACAAAACGGACGCGAGGATCGATCCGGGGATCGATCCTCGCGCGGGTATCAGCGCAGATGCGGCTCAGTACTCGGGGTGGTTGTGGCCGCCGCCCGCCGCCTTGTCCTCCTTGGGCTTTTCGGCCACGAGGGTCTCGGTGGTGAGCATGAGGCCAGCGACGCTGGAGGCGTTTTCGAGGGCGGAGCGGACGACCTTGACGGGGTCGATGACGCCCATCTGGAGCAGGTCGCCGTACTGGCTGGAGGCGGCGTTGTAGCCGAACGCGCCCTTGCCGTCCTTGACCTTGTTGACGACGATGGAGCTTTCTTCGCCGGCATTTTCGACGATCTGGCGGAGGGGCTCCTCGATGGCGCGGCGGACGATCTGGACACCGACCATCTGGGCGTCGGTGACCTTGAGGGTGTCGAGCACGGCCTGGGCGCGCAGGTAGGCGACGCCGCCGCCGGGGACGATGCCTTCTTCGACGGCCGCGCGGGTGGCGTGGAGAGCGTCTTCGACGCGGGCCTTCTTCTCCTTCATTTCGGTCTCGGTCGCAGCGCCGACCTTGACGACGGCGACGCCGCCGACGAGCTTGGCGAGGCGCTCCTGGAGCTTCTCGCGGTCGTAGTCGCTGGTGCTCATCTCGATCTGCTTGCGGATCTCGGCGATGCGACCCTTGATCTTGTCCTTGGGGCCTTCGCCGCCGACGATGGTGGTGTTGTCCTTGTCGATGGCGATGCGCTTGGCGCGGCCGAGGTCACTGATGGTGACGTTCTCGAGCTTGAGGCCGAGCTCCTCGGCGATGACCTGGCCGCCGGTGAGGATGGCGATGTCCTTGAGCATCTCCTTGCGGCGGTCGCCGAAGCCGGGGGCCTTGACGGCGGCGCAGTGCAGGGTGCCGCGGAGCTTGTTCACGACGAGCGTGGCCAGGGCTTCGCCCTCGATGTCCTCGGCGATGATGAGCAGCGGGCGCTGCTGCTTGGCGATGTTCTCGAGGACCGGCAGAAGGTCCTTCATGCTGCTGACCTTCTTCTCCGAGATGAGGATGTAGGCGTCTTCGATGGTCGCTTCCATCCGCTCCGGATCGGTCACGAAGTAGGGGCTCAGGTAGCCACGGTCGAACTGCATGCCTTCCACCACGTCGAGCGTCGTGTCGGCACTGACCTTGTTCTCCTCGACCGTGATGACGCCTTCCTTGCCCACCTTCTCCATGGCCTCGGCCAGGAGCTTGCCGATCTCCTGATCGCCGTTGGCGCTGATCGTGCCGACCTGGGCGATCTCCTTGGGATCCTTGGTCAGCTTGGCGCTCTTCTTGAGATGCTCGACGATCTGGCCCACGGCGATGTCGATGCCGCGCTTGATCTCCATCGGATTGTGGCCGGCGGCCACCAGCTTGATGCCCTCGCGGAAAATCGCCTGCGCGAGCACCGTCGCCGTCGTCGTGCCGTCGCCCGCGACATCCGAGGTCTTCGAAGCCACTTCGCGCACGAGCTGGGCGCCCATGTTCTCGAACTTGTTCTCGAGCTCGATTTCCTTGGCCACGGTGACGCCGTCCTTGGTGACGGTCGGAGCGCCGAAGCTCTTCTCGATGACGACGTTGCGGCCCTTGGGGCCGAGGGTGACCTTGACGGCATCGGCCATCTGGTTGACGCCGGCGAGGATGAGATTGCGGGCGATCTCGGTGTAGACGATTTCCTTGGCTGCCATCGGAGTTGCTCCGTTCTAGACGATTGTCATTGCTCGCGGCCGCGCGGGCCGCTCCATCTCAACAAAGGGACGCTGACCGCGTTACTTCTCGAGCACGCAGAGGATGTCGTCCTCGCGCAGGATCAGGCGCTCGTCGCCTTCCAGCTTCACCTCGGTGCCGGAGTACTTGCCGAACAGCACGCGGTCGCCGACCTTCAGCTCCATCTTGCGAACCGTGCCGTCTTCCAGAACCTTGCCGTTCCCCACGGCCACGATCTCGCCCTCGATCGGCTTCTCCTTGGCCGTGTCGGGGATGATGATCCCGCCCTTGGTCTTCTCTTCTTCCTGCAGGCGCTTGACGAGGACTCGGTCGTGCAAGGGTCGAATGTTCATGCTTCTCTCCGTGGGGATGCGATGAGTTCGGACTTCAGGTCGGCAGCGTTTCGTCCCGCGGGGTTCGCTCCCGCGGCCCGGCTTCTACTTCGGGAGCTGCCGTGCCTGGAGGATCGACCCGTTAGCACTCGCCACAGCGGAGTGCTAACGGCGGGCCGGAACGTATAGCCCCCATTTCTCCTGTCAAGGCCCTCGCCTCAACAGGCCCCCTCCCCGCAAGCAGGGGCTCCCATCCGTTCAGGGACGCAGCCTCCCCGCCTCTCGCGCCCCCCTCTCCTCACCCCTCACGGCTTCTCGAACTCGATGCCCATCGCCTTCAGGTCCGCATGCAGCGTGTTGCACTCCCCGGGCAACATCCCGTCCGAATACGCCCGGCCAACCGCCATCAACGCGCGCCTCGCTCCCGACGAGCAGTCCGCCCGCGTCTTGCCCTGCCGGCATCCGTTGCAGTGCTCCCGAAACCGATCGCTCTCCACGTCCTTGATCGACGCCACGCGCTCCCGTGTAGCCTCGCAGCACGCAGACAGGAGCTTGTGCGCACGCTCGTCCTTGAGGGGCTCGGAGGTGTCGCAGCCCAGCGCAGCGATCGTCGCGAGCGCCAGCATGTAGGGAATCGCACGACGCATGCCGCGATGCTACCAGGGCGATGCCAGTGCACCAAGCGGTTCGTCGTGGCGGTGCGCCGCGCTGCGCTCGCTCAGTCCGCGGGCGCGTCGGTCTCCCCGTCGGAGCTGCCCGCGTCGGGTTCGGTGCAGTCGGGCGCCGACGCGGTCACCATCAGGTAGTAGTCCGAGCAGGTGTCGTTCTTGATCCGGATGATCTGGTCATCGACCTGCTGCATGACGGTCATGTTGCCGGCCGCGGGTGCCATGCTTCCGGCTGCGACGCCGTCCTCGCTGAAGGCGACCCAGACCGAGATGTTGCGCGGTCTGCAGCCGAGCTTGTGGTGCAGATCGTAGCGTTTTCCGCCTGGGAACCAGAGCAACGGGCCGGCCCATTGGCTGGACATGTACACGCCCGACTCGACGGTGCCCTCGGTGTAGGAATCCGACGGGTTGGAGTCGTCGCTGGTGGAGCACGACGGCCCGAAGTTGCTGCAGGCTTGCAGCAGCAGCAGGGCGCCGGCGGCCACGAGGGCGGCGAGGCGGCGAGGGTCAGCGGAGCCAGCGGCTGGCATCTTTTGCATGGTAGGTGAGGATGAAGTCGGCCCCGGCCCGACGAATGGAGGTGAGCGCCTCGAGAGTGGCGCGACGCTCGTCGATCATGTTGGCCGCGGCGGCAGCCTTGATCATCGCATACTCGCCGCTGACGTTGTAGGCGCCAATGGGCAGTGTGGTGCGGTCACGCAGGCGCGCGAGGATGTCGAGGTAGGGGAGCGCAGGCTTGACCATCAGCATGTCCGCGCCCTCTTCTTCGTCGAGCGCAGCTTCCCGCAACGCCTCCCGCGCGTTCGCGGGGTCCATCTGGTAGCCGGCCCGATCGCCGAACTGCGGCGCACAGTCCGCCGCCTCGCGGAACGGCCCGTAGAACCCCGAAGCGTACTTGATCGAGTACGCCAGGATCGACGTCTCCTCGAACCCCCCCGCGTCCAGCGCCTCCCGCAGCGCTTTCACTCGGCCGTCCATCATGTCGCTCGGCGCCACCACGTCGACTCCCGCCTTCGCGTACGCGAGCGCGTCCAACGCCAGGATCTCCAGCGTGGCGTCGTTGTCGACGTCCATGGTCCCGTCCCTGCGCTTGCGCAGCACGCCGCAGTGGCCGTGGTCCGTGTACTCGCAGTTGCACACGTCGGCCATCACGAGCAGGTCCGGCACGGCGCTCTTCATCTCCGCGATCGCGCGCGGCACGGGCCCGTCGGGATCGTAGCCGGCGCGTCCCTCGGGATCCTTCTGCGCCGGGAGCCCGAAGAGGATCACGCCGCCGATTCCCAGGTCCTTGATAGCGCGCGCCTCCGCGGCCGCCGCGCTCACCGGGAGCCTCATCACCCCCGGCATGGTGCCGATGGGTTCGGGCTCCTTGCAGGTGGCGCTGAAGAACAGCGGCAGGATGAAGTCGCCGGGCGACAGCGTGGTTTCGCGGACCAGCGCGCGCATGCTCGCGTTGCGACGGAGTCTGCGGGGTCGTTGCGTGGGGAACGCCATGGCGCGGAGCTTAGTACCAACGACGCGGCTTGCCCACGTTGCGATGCATCGGGCTGTAAGGCGCCCGCAGAGAGCGCGTTGGGAGGACATGAAGACGCCCTCCCTGCTCGCACTGATCGCATCCTCCGCGCTCGCACTCGCTGGCTCCACCGGCTGCGGGGCCGCAGCCCCCAGGGCCATGTCGCCCGTTGCCTCCGCGGCGCAGGCCCCCGCCCCCGCGGCGCTCGAACGCTCCCTGTTCTCGCGCGACGTGACCGGGTCGGTCGGGGAGAACGAGCTGCAGCGCATCCTCGACTCGCGCATGGATCTCACCTTCCCGGTTCGCGTCGGCGTGGTTTCCCTCGACGATGCCTTCCGCGCGGAGTCGCGCGCCGCGGTGGGCGAGCAGGGGATCATGTCCGGGGCGGTGACGCGATCGCTCAAGGGGGCGACGCACTTCTCGCACGTGACGGATGTCTCGACGGAGCTGCCGAACCCGCAGGGGCTCGAGGGGCTGCGGACGATCGCGGCGCGCTACCGGCTTCGGTACTTGCTGCTGTGCTCGGCGCGCAGCGAGGACACGACGCACTTGAACAACTGGGCGTGGCTGTACGCGACGGGTGTCGGGATGCTGCTGGCCCCGGGGGTGTCCGTGGGGACGCAGGGCATGCTGCAGGCGAGCCTGTTCGACGTGAAGTCCGGGACAGTGCTGTTCACGGTGAGCGAGCCTTTCGAGACCTCGAGCGTGACGTGGCTGATCGGGTCGGGTCGAGAGCACTCGCAGGCCGACGGCAGGGCGATGAGCAAGGCGGCGGAGCGGCTCGCGCGGGGCGTGCTTGCGCAGACCGAGCACGTTGCGCGATGGGCGGAGGAAGAAAGGGCTGCGGTCGCGCGTAACAGCGCCCACGACGACGGTCCGGAGAGCGACAAGGCCGCGGCGAAGGCGACGGTGACCCGGTAGGATCGCCAGGATTGTCGAGTGCGGGAAGAACTGCCCCCCGTGCTTCACCAGACAACGACGAATCCCGCTACGAACAAGCCATCTCCGTTGACCTTCGCCGCATCGCCGCATCGCCGCGTAGCCTCGGACTCTCATCGGGTTGGTGTGGACCCCTCGCGCTGGACCAGAGTCGTCCGGCCATCCGTTGAGCATCCATCAGCAAACATTGCCCCGTTGGGAACGGGGCCGACTGGAGGAGATCGCATGACGCAGAACTCGGGTATGACGGTTCTCTTGCTCTCGGTGGTGACCTGCGGGCTGTATATGCTGTACTGGTTCTACAAGACCGGCGAGGAGATGAACGCGAAGTTCCAGGCTGGCATCCCCAGCTTCATTCTCTTCTTCGTCTTCTCCCCGTACTGGATCTGGAAGTGGGCGCAGGGGGTCGAGAAGGTCACCAAGGGCGGTACCTCCGCCGCCATGGCCTTCATCTTCGTGTTCTTCCTCGGCGCCATCGGCGCGATGCTCATCCAGAACAAGTTCAACGAAGTCGGCGGCGCTCCGGCGGCTGCCTGAGCCTCCCCTCTCCCCCGCTCCCACCGTTCGCCGGTTCCCGTCGCGCTCGCAACGTCGGGCTCGCCTTGCCTCGTGCGCGAAAAAATCCTGATTCTCATTTGGCTCCCGAGATCGGTATGATTGCCTCCTTCGCTCGGAGGTGGACATGACGAGGGTGTTGGTCGTCGATCCCGACGACCAGTTCGCGCGCGATGTCGAATCGGGACTCACGGAGCTCGGCTGCGAGGTGGAGCGTGCCGGCAACGCCGAGGGCGCCATGCTCCTCGCGCATGCCGACAGGCCCGATCTGATCCTGCTCACCGTGGAGCTCCCCGACGCCAACGGTTTCTCGCTGTGCAGCAAGATGCGGCGCGACGCGAAGCTCAAGAAGGTCCCGCTGATCGTGCTGTCGAGCGAGGCCACCGAGGAGACCTTCGACAACCATCGCCAGATGAGCACCCACGCGGACGACTACCTGCACAAGCCGGTGGCGTTCCCGAAGTTGCTCTCCCGCCTGCGCCCCCTGGTCCCCATCGACGGCGCTTCCGCCGTGCCGGAGAAGCCCGTTGCAGCTGCCGTTTCTCCGCCGCAGGAGGAACCCCTGGACGTGGCGGATCTGGTCGGGGAGGACGACGACGACGATCACACGAAGGTGGTGGAGAAGCCGCCGGTGGACGAGATCGACGGCGGGCCCGAGCCCGAGCCCGCGGAGATCCTTTCGGCCGAGCCGGAGGCGCCTCGACCGGAGGCGGT
>JAKLDZ010000138.1 GCA_022703255.1 Myxococcota bacterium
GGGCGAGGTGGTGTTGGCGCAGGTGGGGATGGCGCGAGAGCTGGGGGAGGCCACGGAAATCGAATACCGGCAAATCGAGCATGCGGTACGGGGGTCGAAGCGGGGAATCGCAGCAAGAAGGGCGGCAAGGCCGCGGAAAAAGGTGTAGAACATTGCTCAAGGGCAACAGGCCCGATACGCTCTGCAGGAACCAGACCCCTGGCGAGACGAGTCGACACGTGAATGCTTGGTTGAGGAAGGCATTTCTTGGGTGGTTGAGCTGGGCAGCGGTGGTGCTGTTCGTCGCGCTGCCGGTTTCCGCCGACGAGACGTTGCTGATGCAGGCGGCCAAGAAGTGGGAGGCCGCGGAGTTGACGGAGGCGGCGAAGCTGTACCAGCAGGCGCTCGACGAGGGGGGGCTGTACCCCTCGGACGTGTTGGTGGCCTATACGCGCATCGGGACGGTGCAGGCTGCGACGAACCAGCAGAACCTGGCGCTCAGCTCATTCCGCGTGGCCGCGTCGATCGATCCTTCGTTCGAGCTCCCATCGGAGGCCGGCAAGAAGGCGCAGGCGCTCTACAAGAAGGCGCGCGCCGAGGCGGAAAAGTCCGGGGGTAAGCTCGAGATCACGGCCGAGGTGCCGACGTCCAGCCAACCGGGACAAGCGTTCTCGGTCGAAGCCCACATGGCCACTGCCTACGTCGCGCTCATCCAGGACGTCGGCATCACGGTGCGGGATCCTTCCGTACCCAGCATGAAGCCCTTCACCGCCAAGAAGCCTGCGAGCGAGGCGGTGGGGTTCGACGTGCCGGGCAAGGTGGTGATTGCGGGAGCGAACCTGCTGGTGCGTGTGGATGCGCTCGACGCGCACGGCAATCGATGGGCATCGAGCGAGTCGCGTGTGAAGGTGGGTCAGAGGCCGGTGGCAGCGCCGCTCCTGGAGAAGGACCCGGACGACGACGCAGCTGCCGACAAGGGCAAGAAGGACAAGAAGGGGTTCTGGGCCTCACCGTGGCCCTGGGTGATCGGCGGCGCGGTGGTGGTCGGCAGCGTGGCTGGCTACTTCATGTTCCGGCCCACCGATGAAGTAACCGTTTCGGCCCCGGCCTGGCGGTAGGGCAACGAGCGAGCATGGCTCAAGGTGGTTCTTCCAACGAGATGATGGAGCTATCCGCTGGCGAAGCGAGCTCGACGAGCTCCACCGCCCAGGGGACGTACTTCCTGGGTCGCTACCGCGTGGTCGACGAGATCGGCGTCGGTGGCATGGCGAGCGTGCATCTGGCGCGCATGGACGGCGCCGGTGGCTTCCAGAAGTGGGTGGCGATCAAGAAGATCCACCCGCACCTGACGGAAGACGAGCAGTTCATCAACATGTTCCTCGACGAGGCGAGGATCGCAGCGCGGATTTCCCATCCGAACGTTGCCCAGGTGTTCGAGCTCGGCAAGCAGGACAACACCTTCTGGATCGCGATGGAGTACCTGCACGGCGAGCCGCTGCGCGAGATGATGCGGTACGCCGAAGAGGTCGGCGCCCCGATGGCTCCCGAGCTCGCCGCCCGCGTCATCGCCGATGCGGCCGAGGGACTGCACGCGGCGCACGAGCTGCGCGGCAAGGACGGCGAGTCGCTGAACCTGGTGCATCGCGACGTCACTCCCCACAACCTGTTCCTCACCTACGAGGGCATGGTCAAGGTCGTGGACTTCGGCATCGCCAAGGTCTCCGGGCGTCTGTCGAGCACCCGGGCCGGCACCCTCAAAGGCAAGCTGGCGTACATGTCTCCCGAGCAGGTTCGGGGTGACGAGATCGATCGCCGCACGGACATCTTCGCGCTCGGCGTGGTGCTCTGGGAGCTGACGGTTGGCCAGCGGCTGTTCCGGATGGAGAGCGATCTGGAGACGCTCGAGAAGGTGCAGGCCTGCATCGTGCCTCCGCCCTCTTCGATCCGCCCGGACTTCCCGGCAGAGCTCGAGTCGATCGTGATGAAGGCGCTGCAGAAGCGCACCGACACGCGCTACCAGACGGCGCGCGAGCTGTCCCGTTCGCTTCAGCAGTACCTGATGCATTCCGGCAACTTCATCGGCCACGAGGAGGTCGCCGCCTATGTGACTCAGGTCTTCGGTGACCGCATCCGCAAGCGCGAAGCCCATCTGCGTTGGGCGGCCGAAGTCACCCAGACCATCTCCCTCGACGCCATTCGCCAGCACGAGTCCTCCGGCGGAAGCGTCGAGGAAATCTCTGTCGTTTCGTATGACGACGATCCCAGCTACGGCTCGGAGACAGCGGCTGCGAGCCCGCTGGGTGCGCGGGCGGGAGCAGCTCGTCCGCAAGAGCAGGACTATGCGCCGCCGACGGCCAGGGGCCCCGCGGTATCCCAGGGAGCCATCACGACCGCGGCGCCTCGGGCGCATGCAGCGCCCAAGCCGCAGCTTCCTCCGGCCCACGGCATCCATCTGCCCGCGCCCAGGGTTCCTCAGTCGGTGGCTGCGCAGCCCGCCAAGTCGGTCATGATCAGCGCCACCCCTCCATCGGCGCCCGGGTATCCCGCCCCTGCCCCGCTCGAAGAGGACGAAGACGAAGAAATCGCAACGGTCGTCGTCCCCTCGCGACTCGCCCTCGAGCAGGGGCACGGCGGTCCATTCCCTGCGGCTGGCGCACCGGCGCCGGTCCCCGCGGCGGGAATGCCTGCACCGGCTCAGCAGCCTTATGCGCCGCGCAACGTGAAGCAGACGATGATGGGCGGGTTCGGCGCAGGCGGCGGAGTGCAGGGCTATCCGCAACCGCCGTCGATGCAGCAGCCGCCTCCCATGGCTGCCCCACAAGCCCCTCCGCACGCGGGACCCGCATCCAACCAGCAGACGATGCCCCCGAACCGGGTGCAGTCGCCCTACTACCAACCCCCTGCGCAACCCGCGGATCCTGGCCAGCAGCCCTTCCCTCCTCCGGCCGGAGGTTTCGTTCCGCCGGGCGTCAACGCTGGCGTCCTCCCAGGACCGCAGTACCCCGGCATGCCCGGCTATGCAGTCCCGGGCGAGGTGCCTCGACGCATCGCCGATGAGACCGTGCAGATCGCCGCGGCTCGCAGCAACCGCATGGTGTACATCGCCGCGGGCGCTGCGACGTTCTTCGTGGTCATCGCCGTATTCGCGATCGTGCTGTTGCGCGGCATGCTCCCCGGGGCCTCGCCCGATCCAGCCGCATCGCAGACTGCGGCGGTTTCGTCGCCCGTCACGCCCTCGGCGACTGCGCCCACGACCGCGGCTGCGCCCACGCAGAGCGCGCAACCTGTGGCGACTGCGACTGCGACTGCGACTGCGACCGCGGCATCGACGGCCGCACCCACGACTGCGAAGACGGCCAAGACGGCGGCGGCCCAGCCCGCGACGGGTGGGGTTCCCACGGGTGCAACGCCGACGGCGAAGCCGCCGGCCGCGGGAGGAGAGCCTGGCTTCCTCACCGTGGTCTGCACTCCCTTCTGCGATTCCGTCGTGGCCAGCGGACGGAACCTCGGCCCGTCTCCTGTCGTGCGCGTGCCACTCCCGCCGGGGCAGTACAGCGTCATCCTCCGCAGAACCGGAGGAGCCACCAAGGTCATCCCCGTGACGATTGTCTCGGGCCAGGTCGCTTCTCAACGCGTACCGATGAACTGAAACGTCATGCATATCCGGTCCACATGCCTTGCTTGCAGCGCCCTCCTCGCGGGACTCGGCGCTCTGGTGATCGCGGGGGCATCCGCATCCTGCGCCTCGAATCCGACGATACAGGTCGACCTCACGGATCCCGGCGGCCTTGGCGCGCTCGCGACCTACGCGCAGCTGGCGATCTTCGAAGGGGGCTGTCCGCCTGACGAGCAGCTTGCGTACGGCAAGGTCCAGGGTGCTCGCCACCTGCAGACCATCGGTGCCGGCGAGTCTTTCGTCGAGGTCGGGGACCTGCCCAAGGACAAGTTCGGCTTCGCAGCTCTCCTGCGCAAGGACGACTGCGCCGTCGTCGGCTTCGGATGCACCCCCGTCGACTTCTCCCGCCACCGTCGGGTCACCATCCAGATCGATCCGGTCACCCCTCCTGCGGGCGCCTGCAACACCGGCGAGGGCGAGACCTGTGTCGACGGTCTGTGCAAGGGGGCGGTACCGGGGCAGGACAGCGCTCCGCCGACCGACGCGGGCGACGCGGCGGTCGCCACGAGCTGCACGCTCACGATGGTGAGCGGCGCGGGGCAGGATCTCCCTGCTTCCTCGATCGCGAACGCCAATGTCGCCGGTCCGGTCGCGGTGGCCACTTCGACGGGCTTCGTGATCAGCTACCTCGAGTGGAACGCCGACACGACCACGATGGTGAGGCTGCCTCTCGACGACACGGGGAAGGCGTCGACGAAGGTTGCTCAGGTGCTCGCGCAGTGTCCGGGATCGGCTCCCGTGGCCTCCCTCACGTCCTCTTGGAACAACGCCGCGTCGAGCGGCTTCGCTGCGATGAGTTGGGACGACTGTGCGGATGCGGGGGCGAACCTGCTGGTAACGGGGTTCGACGGGACCGGAACGGCGGTTGGCGCTCCCTACTTCAAGCCCTTGCCCGACTTCACGCGCTTCCAAGCGGTCAACGGTGCGACGCCGAACCCGAGTGACACGAGCTATCTGGTGGCCACGATCCAACGCGATCAGAACCAGGGTTCGATCTTCGTTCCTGCGTTCTACTCCTGGGACGGCACCAACGCGGGCTCGCCTCCCGGAAGCATGCCCTCCTTCAACTCCGCCGCGAAGTTCGTCCGCGTGACCGAAGCCTCCAACGTCCTGGGAATCTTCACCGATCAAGGCGGAACGTCGCAGTTCCTGGTCGGTGCGCCCTACGGTGCGTCGTTGTTGCCCGAGTCGATGCCGGGGGGCACCAACGCCGCGATGGCATCCTGGGGCAATCGCGCGCTCGCGGCCGTCGCAACGTCGTCGCAGCTCTCGTGGATGGTGCGTACGGCCGATGGCAACAAGGTGCAGGAGGGAACCGTGGCAGGAGCTTTCCTGTCCGTCGGCGCGGCCTCGCTCCACGACCACTTCATCCTGGTGGGCGCACAATCCAAGGCGCTGAAGCTCTTCCGTTTCGACAACGCAAGCGGGGCCATCGCCGCGACGCCGGCCTTGTCGCCGGTGACCGGAACCCAGCTCGGCAACACGTCGCTCCAGCTGCTCGACGGAACCATGGTTTCGGTGGCGGCAGCCCGGAAGCGTCTGCTCGTCTCCTGGCTGAACACGGCGGGCCCCCTCGGCGAGGGCAAGTCCCCCGGCGGCTACGCGTTGTTCGACTGCGATGGCTGACCGCATCCGGGGTCGGGGGCGCCCCGGCGGTTCGCGTCAAGCGACACTCCGCATGCGCCTCGAGATCACCTCTCTGGCGAAGGGGGGCGAGGGGATCGCTCGCGCTCCCATCGACGGGCATCCCCGCGCGATCCTCGTGCCCCGATCGGCGCCCGGGGATGTCGTCGAGGCCGATGTCCACATCGAGGCCGGCACGCCTCGCGCTCGCGTCCTGCACCTCGTGCACTCTTCTGCCGACCGGGTCGTGCCACCCTGTCCTCACGCGGAGCGCTGCGGGGGCTGCGATCGCATGCACCTGTCGCTCGACGCCCAGCGCCGGTGGCACCAGCGGATCGTGCGCGACGCGCTCGGCGCGGCGGCCGACGGCGTCGACATCCGGTATCACGCTGCGGACAGGACGGAGCATTGGAGAACGCGCGTGAGGCTCGCGGCGCGGGCCCCAGGCGGGCGCGTCGAGGTCGGCTTCAGGGCGCCGCGAAGCCACGAGATCATTCGGGTGCCGAACTGTCTGGTGTGCACCGAAGCGGTGGATGCCGCGTGCGGGGAAGTCCCGGGGTGGTTGGAGAAATCGGTCGGCGCCGGGGAGGTGGTGATCCAGCAGGGATCCGCCGGACGAGCGGCGATCGTGTTGCGGTGGAAGGGGCAGGTCGCACCGAGCGTGTTCGCCTTGGCCGAGGAGAAGGTTCGGTCGGAGTGCTGGGCCGGAGTGGAGGTGTGGCTCGAGGGCGCGAGGGAGCCGGCGAGAATCGGAGACGCCTCAGCGGTAATGGCGGCGGCCGACGGCGAGCCGCTGCGGGCTGCTGCCGGCGGGTTCATGCAGGCCCACGAGGAAACGAGCCGGCGTCTGGTTCGTTCTGCGAACGAATCCATCGGCGATGAGGCCAGCGTGCTCGAGCTGTTCTGCGGTGCGGGGAACATGACCGTGATGCTGGCGCGACGGGCCGCTCGCCTGGAGGCCGTCGAAAGCGACGCGCGAGCGGTGGATGCGGCGCGCGCCAACCTCGCGGCGCGAGGGCTGAAGGCGCGCGTGGTCGTGGGTGACGCCGACGCCTACGAGATCCCGTCCTGGGCTCGCGTGGTCGTCCTGGATCCTCCACGGGAGGGCGCCGCCGCGGCTTGCCGTCGAATTGCGCAGTCCCGTGCGAAACGGGTCGTGATGGTCTCGTGCGACCCCGCGACGCTGGCGCGCGACATCGGCATCCTCGCCCACGCCGCGTGGCGTCTGACTTCCCTCGACCTGTTCGAGATGTTCCCGCACACCAGCCACGTCGAGTCGCTCGCGGTGTTGGAGCGGAGCGCGTCGTGATCACGCGAGTGGACGACAGGCTGCGCGAGGAGGCGAGTCGATACCGCTTGCGGTTCGGCTGCGAGCACTGCTTCGCGTGGAACGACGAGACCGGTCGCTGCTCGCACGAGTTCCCCAACGACGAGCACGTCGGGGTGGAGGCGCTGCGATCCGACCGGGTCGTGTTCTGCAAGGAGTTCGAGCTGCGCTGATGACCTCGCGCCCGAGCCACCCGCCAACGTTGCTGCGGATCGTCGAGCGCACGGTCCGCGAAGAGCGGCTCGTGAGGTCGGGCGACCGGATCGTGGTCGCGGTCTCGGGAGGCCCCGATTCCATGGCCATGGCACACGCGCTGTGGCTGCTGCGCGGGCGCATGGGAATCGAGCCGATCGCGGTCGGGGTGGATCACCAGCTACGGGCGGAGGCTGCATCGGAGCTCGACGCGGCGAGCGCATTTCTCGGCGGGCTTGGGATGGTGTTCGAGCGTGCGAAGGTCGAGGTGGGCCATGGGGGCAACCTGATGGCGAGAGCCCGCGAGGCTCGCTACGGGGTGCTTCGCGACGCGATGCGAAGGCTGGGAGCGTCGTGCCTTGCGGTGGGCCACCAGGCGGACGATCGGGCGGAGACCGTGATGATCCGCTTGCTGCAGGGGAGCGGACCGGCCGGTCTCGCGGTATTGTCGGCGCGGAGTGGCGACGTGATCCGTCCGCTCATCCGTGCGCGCAGAGCGGATGTGATCGCGCACGTGCAGCGTCACGGGGTGCCGTTCTCGCAGGATCCCACCAACGCGTCGCGGGAGCATCTGCGGGGCGCGGTGCGGTGGGAGCTGTTGCCGCGGATGGAGGAGCTGAGCCCGCGGGTGGTCTGGCACCTGTGGGAGCTCGCGGAGGATCTCGGCGCGATCGCGGGGGACGGGGAGGGGCGGCCGGTGCTCAAGCGGGCGCAGTGGAAGGCGCTGGCGAAGGCGGGAGCGGAGGGCGGGGCGGTGCGTGTCGCGCTGCCGGGTGGGCGGGTGGCCCGGGTAGACGCGCGTTCCGGGGTGATTTCCTACGAAGGAGAGGCCCCGAGCGCGGGTCCCCCCGCAGAACCAGGGAAAAAATGACCGAGGCGGACGAGTCGACGTCTTGCACAACCGGTGGCAGACTCCATCATTAGCTCGCCACGCAGATAGAAATCCCCTTCCGAGGCACACGTGAAGCAATCGCACAAGACACTGCTGTTGTGGGTCCTCCTGATCCTGATGTTCCTCGCCATCTGGCAGTTCGTCAGCTCCGACACCACCCGCGCCACGCAGGTACCCTTCAGCGACTTCATGGCCTTGGTGAAAGCCAAGCCCGAGGAGTCCCACGTCGAAAACGTCGTCATCAAGGATCGCGAATTCACCTTCGTGGTCTACGACCCGGTCTCCAAACAGCGCATGCGCAAGGTCTCTCTCGGCCCGGTCGCAGACGCCGAGCTGGTCAAGACGCTCGTCGACAACAACGTCAAGCTCTCCTTCGAGAAGGAAGACGCCAGCCCCTTCTGGTCGAGCGCGCTGGTGACCATCCTGCCGATGGTCTTCCTGCTCGTCATGTTCTACCTGTTCATGCGACAGCTCCAGTCCGGTGGTGGCAAGGCCATGAGCTTCGGCAAGGCCAAGGCCCGGATGCTCAACGAGGCGCAGAACAAGGTCACGTTCGCGGACGTTGCCGGGATCGACGAGGCCAAGGACGAGCTCGAGGAAATCATCGCGTTCCTCCGCGACCCCAAGAAGTTCCAGCGTCTTGGCGGACGCATCCCCAAGGGTGTGTTGATGATGGGCCCCCCCGGAACGGGCAAGACCCTGCTGGCCCGCGCGATCGCCGGAGAGGCCGGCGTCCCCTTCTTCTCCATCTCCGGCTCCGACTTCGTCGAAATGTTCGTCGGCGTCGGCGCTAGCCGCGTGCGTGACCTGTTCGAGCAGGGAAAGAAGCACGCCCCGTGCATCATCTTCATCGACGAGATCGACGCGGTGGGGCGTCATCGCGGCGCTGGGCTCGGTGGCGGGCACGACGAGCGCGAGCAGACGCTCAACCAGTTGCTGGTCGAGATGGACGGCTTCGAGTCCAACGAAGGCGTCATCATCATCGCGGCCACGAACCGTCCCGACGTGCTCGATCCTGCGATTCTGCGGCCTGGCCGGTTCGACCGGCGCATCACGGTGCCGCGTCCCGACGTGCACGGTCGCGAGGGCATCCTGCGGGTGCACACCAAGAAGGTGCCGCTGAGTGACGACGTGGATCTCGAGGTGCTGGCCCGGGGGACGCCCGGCTTTGTCGGCGCCGACATCGAGAACCTGGTCAACGAGGCTGCTCTGCTCGCGGCCCGACAGGACAAGGAAAAGGTCGGGATGGGCGACTTCGAAATGGCCAAGGACAAGGTGCTCATGGGTTCCGAGCGCAGATCCATGGTCATGAGCGAGCAGGAGCGTCGCATCGCCGCATGGCACGAAGCCGGCCACACCCTCGTGGGCATGTTCGTCGAGGGCAACGACGAGGTCCACAAGGTCTCCATCATCCCTCGCGGAGCTGCGCTCGGCGTCACCCAGTTCCTGCCGACCGAAGACCGCCACATGATGAGCCGCAAGCAGGCGCTCGCGCGCATCGCCATGGCGCTCGGCGGCCGCAGCGCCGAGGAGATCACGTTCGGAGAAATCACGACCGGGGCCTCCGACGACATCCGTCGGGCGACCCAGATCGCGCGCATGATGGTCTGCGAGGTCGGCATGAGCGAGAAGCTCGGACCGGTGAGCTACGGCGAGCGCGAGGAGTCGATCTTCCTCGGGCGTGAGTTCGCGCAGCACCGGCCGGACTATTCGGACAAGACCGCGATCGACATCGACGACGAGATCAAGCGGATCGTCGAGGAGCAGCACGAGCAGGCGCTTGCGGTCCTGCGCGACAAGCGCGAGACGCTGGATCAGCTTGCGCACGCGCTGCTCGAGCGCGAGACGTTGGACCAGGAGGAGATCCGGGCGGTCATCGACGGCCGCGATCTGCCCAAGCGCGAGCGCGTGATCATCCCCACCTACGCCGAGCGGGCGCTGCAGAACAAGGAGAAGCGTCGCGGCACGAGCATCTTCGGCTCCCCCAAGCCCGCGACTTCCGGCTGACCGTCCTTCATGGCACCGGGCAAGCTGCTCTGGCACTGGCTTGCAGCCCCACTCGCCGGGTTCGCCGTCGCCCCGTTTCCTTCCTCTCTCATCGCCCACGACCCTCCGCGCCCCTCCCCTTCCCTGCAGCTCGCCATTCGCAAGGCGCCGGACTGCGCGCTCCCGGCAGACGAAGCCAAGGAGGAGCCCACCCTCGCGACGCTCGTCAACATCCACAGCGGCGAGGCGGTGGTGCTCTCCGGCCACGAGCCCACAATGGATCGGGTCGCGTCCCTGCTCGCCGATCGCGTTACCACCAGTCAAACGCCGATGGATCCTCGCCTCCTCGACCTGCTGCGCGAGCTGGCCGCCGACCGCGCGCCGGTGCGGATCGAGCTCGTCTCCGGCTACCGGAGCTGGAAGCTCAACGAGCTGTTGCGCAAGAAAGGGCGCCGCGTCGCCTCCCACAGCCAGCACTCGGAGGGCAAGGCGGTGGACTTCCGGATCGAAGGGATGACGGCGCCGCAGATGCGCGATGCGATCGAGGCCGCGGGCTGGAACGGTGGCCTCGGCTACTACCCCAAGAGCACGGACCGGTTCGTGCACGCCGACACGGGGCCCAAGCGCCGATGGATCGGGAGATGACGTCTCGCCCAGCGTGGATGAGGCCCCGCGCCTGTGGCGTTGATCGTTCCATGCAAAGGCTCGTGATCGCGTCGCTGCTCGCAGGCCTGGCGTTGTCCGGATGTGACAGCCGTCAGGCCCTCGTCCCGCCTCCCCCTCGCGAGCAGACCGCCGACGCGCCCCCTCCCACCGCGTCGACCGCTGCTCCCGCCGCGCATGCCCCGGGCTCTGCATCTGCCGCTGCATCCGCTGCGGCTGCTCGAGCCCCGCTGATGAACGACGCTCAGCTCGGGGAGCTGATGCGGAAGCTGTCGGAGCGTCCGGGGGACTTTCCGAGTCGGAACTTCGTCTCCAACGAGACCTCGTTGCTCGACGTTGCCCCGGCGTTGCGCGATGGGCGGCTGCGGGGACGGGCCTACGTGGGAGTGGGGCCGGAGCAGAACCTTACGTACGTGGGGTTGTCGGAGCCCGAGATCGCCTACGTGGTCGACATCCGACGCGGCAACGCGCTGGAGCTGGTGTTCCTGCGCGCGTGCATGGAACGCGGGGAGAGTCGCGTCCAGTTCGTGTCCGCCCTCACCTCGCGCGGTGTCCCTCGGGCTCTCGTCGATGCGCAAGAGCCTGTCACCGTGCAGCAGATCGCCGAGGCGTTCCGCGGAGCGAAGCCCGAAGCGTCGTTGCGCGACGATGCGATGGCGAGCGCGCGGGCGTGGATGGAGAGGCTCGGTTGGGTCGCGACGGGTGCGGAGTTGGCCGAGCTCCGTGTCATCCGGGACGCGTTCGCCGCCAAGGGGCTCGAGCTGGCCTACTCGATGGAGGGCAGCGCGAGGAAGTATCCATCCCTGGGCAGCCTGCTCGCGCTCACGACCGATCAGGGAGACGCCGCGACGTTCCTTGGGACCGAGGAGACGTATCGGCGGGTGCGCGCGTTCGTGCTCGGCAACCGGCTCGTCCCGGTCGTCGGAGACTTCGCCGGCAGCCAGGCGCTGAAGGGAGTCGCGAAGGACATCGCCGAGCGCGGCCTGCAGCTCGGCGTCTTCTACACCTCCAACGTCGAGCAGTACCTCTTCGAGGGCACCGCCTACGCACGGTTCACGACGAACGTGCGCGCGATGCCGTCCGACGAGGCGAGCGTGATCGTCCGGGTCTGGTTCGATCAGGGGCGTCGTCATCCGAAGCAACGCAGCGGGCATCGCACGACGACGGTGGTGGCGCCGTTGGGACGATTCCTGGAGCGTGCGGGGAGTGGAGCCTACAAGACGTACTGGTCGGTGGTGACCGACTCGACGTAAGCGGGGAACGTGTTGGGGAGGGAGGTCAGTCGACGGACTCTTCGCCGTCTTCCGTGCGGGTGAGGCGCTCGAGGGTTTCGAACGCGCTGACGAAGGCGTGCTGGTCGTCGCGGCTGAGGTCCTTGACGAGGGAGCTGTGGGCGTCCCAGAGCTCCTTCTTGCGGCGCTTGATGAGACGCTGGCCGACGGGGGTGAGGGTGATGACGACGCTGCGCGCGTCGTCGGAGTCGGTCTTCTTCTTGACGAGACCATCGCGGACCATGCGGCCGACCATTTCGCTCGCGGTGGAGCGGGCGATGCCGAGGCTGGCGGAGATCTCGCTGATGCTGACTTCGCGCGTGGCATCGACCCAGGACAGGACGCGGTAGCGCGGATACGACAGGCGCGGGTCCGGAGAAATCGCGCGCTGCATCGCGAGGAACCTATCCATGACGGCGTAGGACAGGTTGGACAGGTGCTCGATCACCTGGGTGTCGACTTCAGTTCGCTTCGTAGCGCTCCGCGTTGTTTTCATGATGACCTGGAACGATTAACCCACTTGGTTGTGCCGCGTCAATAGAACGTACCGGAGAGCCCCAGCGGCGCACTTGCAGCCAATGCCTAACCGGGGAACGTCGTGGACTCCACGCACGATCGTAGTCGTTACGCAACCACGGGCGCGGCGCAAGGGACAAAGACCGCAACGTGCTCGAGCGACGCCGAGACGCGCCGAGGCAGGAGCCGTGACCAGGGCCGCAGCGCGTGAGAGTGAAGCGGAAAGCGCTGCCGAGGAGGGGATCGTGCACTGTCCGAATCGGGATGATGCGGGGCACGATATCGTGGCGAGAGAGGGACCTGGGGCAGTACGGGCCCATCGCGCACGCGCTGTGGGGAATATCTTCACGATCTCCCCTGCGAACGGGCGTCCGGACGACTTGCGAAGACTCCCGGATGAGGCATAGCTTGCGCACGCGTTCCCGCCCGTCGGGAGCGCCTCGGACATGAACATGTGGATTCCCTGGTGGGGAGCGATCCCCTTCGTTGTGCTCCTCGCGTGCATCGCGCTCGCCCCGCTCATCCCTCACGTGCGTGATCGTTGGGCTCACCTTCCGGCCCAGCTCACGGTCGCCCTCGCGCTCGGCATTCCCGTCGGTGTGTGTATGTGCCTGCGAGGACAACCCTCGGCCGTCGTGCATGCCCTGGTCGAGTACGCCCAGTTCATCACGCTGCTGTTCAGCCTCTACGTGGTCAGCGGCGGAATCCTCGCCGAAGGGGACATCCGCGCCACGCCGAGGAACAACGCGATCTTCCTGTCCATCGGGGC
>JAKLDZ010000139.1 GCA_022703255.1 Myxococcota bacterium
CGCGCAGCCGCGCGTGGCCGAGAGCAACGGCGACGGCATGGACACGCACCTGTTCCGTCCCGCCATCGATTCCAAGGGGTTCTTCTCCACCAACGGCGCCGACATCCTCGGCGCCAAGGACTACAGCCTCGGGCTCGTCATGGACTACGGCCGCAACCTGATGCGGCTCAAGGACTTCCACGGCGCCCAGCAGATGGTCCCGCACTCGTTCCAGGGAACGATGCAGTTCAACTTCGGCCTCGCCAACATCGCCACCGTCGGCCTGGCCGCGCCCGTGAACCTCATGGCCGGCGACGAGGTCACCGGGGTCGGACCGAGCGGAGCGACGTACGACACGGGCAAGCTCGACGTGCAGAACTTCTCGTGGGTCGGGCTGCACACCAAGATCCGGATCCTGCGTCCGGAGAAGCGCTTCGGCCTCGCGCTCGCGGTGCAGGGGGGCATCTCCCCGACCTCCAGCGTTCCGCGTGAGCTGGGCGCAGACAAGTCGTTCGTGTGGCCGCAGCTCATCCTCGAGGCACGCCTCGGCGCGCGCCAGGGCCTGCGGTTCGCGGCCAACGCGGGCTACCGCGCGCACACGGGCAAGAACCCCGCCTTCGACCAGCTCAAGGAAGGCTACTTCCAGTACGCGAACCTGCTGACCGGCGGCTTCGGCGCCAGCCTGCGCGTGCTCGAAGGCGTGGACATCGTCGCCGACACCTACGCAACCCAGCTCGCCAACGGCAAGGCCGACAGCAAGCAGAAGCTCTCCGCCGAAGCCCTCGGCGGCGTGAAGATCTTCGTCGAGCGCAACTCCTTCCTCATGATCGGCGGAGGCACCCGCTACACCCCCGGCTTCCAGGCCGCCGACGCCCGCCTCGTGCTTGGCTTCGTGCTCGAGCCGTCCATCGGAGACCGCGATGGCGACGGTCTGCGCGACGACGAAGACCAGTGCCCGGACGCGCCGGAGGACTTCGATCGGTTCCAGGATCAGGACGGCTGTCCGGATCTCGACAACGACAACGACGGCATCCCGGACACCGAGGATCAGTGCGTGAACGTGCCCGAGGATCGCGACGGTGACGCCGACACGGACGGGTGCCCGGAAGGGTCGGGGGGTGATCGCGATGGCGACGGGATCCTCGACGCGGTGGACAAGTGCCCGGAGGTGCCGGAGGATCGCGACGGTTTCGAGGACACGGACGGCTGTCCGGATCTCGACAACGATCAGGACGGCATCCCGGACAAGCAGGATCGCTGTCCCGACGTGCCGGAGGACTTCGACAAGTTCGAGGACACGGACGGGTGTCCGGAGCCGGACAACGACAAGGACGGGATCCCGGATACGTCGGACAAGTGTCCGGATGTGCCGGAGACCTTCAACGGCTTCGAGGACGAAGACGGGTGCCCGGACAAGGGCAAGGTGATCATCGAGGAGAACAGCGTGATCATCCTCGAGAAGATCATGTTCAAGACCAACAGCGCGGAGATCCTGCCCGAGTCCAACGCGATCCTCGACGCGGTGGGGACGACGCTGAAGCATCATCCGGAGTTCCTGCTGCTCGAGGTGCAGGGGCACGCGGACCAGCGAGGAGACGATGGGCTGAACCTTCGTCTCACGAAGGATCGCGCCGGGGCGGTGAAGCAGGCGCTCGTGCAGCGGGGACTCGAGGCGGACCGCCTGCGCTCGGTCGGCTACGGCAAGTTCTGCCCGATCGATCCCGCGTTCAACCCGGTGGCGTGGGAGAAGAACCGTCGCGTGGAGTTCAAGGTCGTCAGAACCAACGAAGGCCCGACCGGCGTCGAGCTGTCCTGCCCCAAGGCGCGCGCCAAGGGGATCATCCCCCCCGAATCCGACAAGCAGTAGAGCGAGGTCAGGCGCACGACCGCGCGTGCGAGGCGGAGCTCGTCTGAGGCTGACCGAGTGACCTGTCGCCGACGCTGTCCCGGCAGGTCACTGGCCATCAGCACACGTCAGCGCTCTCGCTTCTTCCTGGTCTGCTTGAATCCGAGCAACCGCCTGCCGACCTCGAGACTCCCGTCGCCGGCCCGCGGATCCTCGTTGTGCTCCAACTCCCACACACAGTGACGCGCCAGCGCGTCCTCCGGAGTACCGCGAGGATCGGGCCGTGCGTCTCCTGCGAGGCTGAACGTGACGCTGCCGACCAGCCCCACGCCCGTGCTCGCCGCGGCCGTCTTCGTCTTCGGGTAGCTGAACCGGAACAGGAACAACTCCCGCTCGTCATCCGTCGGCGGCCAGTGGATCGTGCGGCGGTCCCACAGCTCGATGGCTTCGGGAGCACGCCCGAATTCCATCGGGTGCGCGAGCCAGGAGATCATCTGCGCCGTGGCCGCGAACACGGGCTCTGCGACCTGCTCCGGCACGAGGTGCCCCTTGCCGAGCTCCTCGAGATACGCGACGGCCAGCTCCGAGGTCGCCGGGTCCAGCGCGGCCTGTACGAGCTTGTCGTCGCTGCCCGGATGTCCGCGCCGAGCCAGCGCGAACATCGCCTCGAGACGCACATTCGTGTCCGGGTGGGCTTCAGCGCCGAGGAGCAGCTTCTCGGCGGCCTTGCCCGGAACGAAGGCCAACGCGAGGGCTGCGGACACTGCGTGGGAGTACTCCGACGACTTCTTCGCAGAGAGGAAGCCCCGCAACCGTTCGAGATGCTCTGCTCCGGGGTGGATCGCCAGGTTGTCCGCCAGCGCCAGGCGGTTCGCCAGGTCCAGCACGGCCACCGCGCGGAAGTCCTTGTACCCGAGGGCTGGCGTCAACGCCGGGAACAGCACGTCCGCGTTCCGGGTCTTGGCATCGATCGCACCCAGTGCCACCGACACCCAGTAGTCCTTCGGTCCGTCCTTGGCCTTGATGGTCTCCGCGACAAAGCCGAGCGACTCCCGGGTTCCGAATGTCCCGAGGATCTTGAGTGCGAATGCCTTGTCATCGTCGTCCAAGGTCGGATAGGCATTGATGAGGGACTGCGTCCCCCGCTCCCTCAGCACCGCGCGGACGGCGTCGCCCTCCCACGCCTGGAGCGCCGCCAGCAGCGCGCCCTTGGCCGAGAAGTACACGCCTTCCACGGGCGTTACCGCGCGCGACAGCGCGTCCAACACCGCATTCGCGTCCGCCGCCGTCGTCACGCCCCGCTTCGCGAGTGCGTCGTTCGCGGCGTTGGCCTTCTTCGCGTCGGTTCCGAAGAGCTCGTCGAGGAGAGCCTTCATCGTCTTCTTCATGTCCGCTCCCTGGGAATGCAAGACAGCGGTCCATGAATAGCCGGACTGCCGGTTCCGTGGAAGTGGGCGCACCGGACGCGCGTGGAATGGGAGCGGGGGAGTGGGGAGAGGGGAGTGGGGCGCGCGAAAGCTAGCGCCTCAGGGGTAGAGGCGGATCTTGGAGCGGAAGCCCCAGTACTGCGACAGCGGGATGAGGATGGTGCCGCCATCGGAGTCGGTCATCCCGACGTCGATCACCGGCTCCTTCAAGGTCGTCATGGCTTCCGAGACGAGGGTGACTCAGCTCAGGGGAAGATCCGGACGGTGGAGCGGAAGAGGTAGTACTGAGACAGCGGGATGGTAAGCGTGCCCGCATCGGGCTGCGCGAGATCGATGACGGGCTCGCTGAGAAGGACCTCGGCTGACCGGACGAGGGACACGGGGTAGTGTCCGAGGAAGATGCTGGAGGTCCAGGTGTTGTCGGCGGTGGTCGGCGTTCCTGGCGGGGTGATGATTGGGTTCTCGTTTGCGCAGTAGGTGCATTCCGGCGTGTAGTCGAGGGGCACCGCGGGAACGAACGCACCCGTGAGATGCTGGTAGGCGTCGGGATACTGCGCCTTGAGGACCTCGTTGCCGCCGGATGAGTAGCCGGTCCCGGAGTAGAAGTCGCCGAGGATGACCGCCGTCGAACCGACGTCGATCGAGGACTTCTTGACGTGATCGACAAGCTTCTTCGACTGCAGGACCAGCTCGGCGGTCCACTGCGGATTGCAGTCGGTGGGAGCGCCGGCGGTCCCGCCGTACTGGCCGGTGTAGGGCCGCGTGAGGCAGGAGGTGGTCGGCGTGGTGAGGACCGTGCAGTAGGTGTCGACGTTCGCGCCGTTGTCCACGGTGATTGGAGCCCGAAGTACGGACACACGCCATTCGGTTGCCGGCAACACCCAGGCCGACGGGTTGTTGATCGGGCGCTTCGAGAGAACCATCGCGCCGTCGGCGCCGCGGAACACGAAGCGGGCCTTGGGGTCGTTCGCGCACTTGTCGCGTGTCCAGGCGACCGTTTCGTAGGACGCCATCTGCGTGAAGATGCAGGACCAGCAGGAGCGGTCATCGGGAGTGCCGGTGATGAGCGGGATCAAGCCGGACGTCGCGCACGACATGATGCAGCTCTTGAACGACGCGTCGGGCTTGCCATCCTCGTTGCCGCCCATGCAGTTGTTCTTGAGGCAATCGAGCGCCGCATTCATCTTGTCGATGGAGTTCACGCAAGCGGCGTTCTCGTAGGCGGGAGGCACCTGGCCATTCTGGTCGGTCGGGTCATCGACGGCCGTGTCCCAGCCGTGGTTCGTGTAGAAGCTGTACTTGAAGTTCGACGAGGCGGCGGCGGCGTCGGCGATGGTCTTCTTGTCCGCCTGGGACCAGACCTCGGTGACGCACACGACGTCGGACTTGAGCTGCGCGAGAGCATCGACGATCGGTTGGCGGCGTTCCTCTTCGTAGGCCGAGAACGAGCCGTTGAGCTGGGTGTTGAACACGTCGAAGGAGACGTCCAGCGGAAGGGCGTCGCCGCAGGAAGCGAAGACCTTGGTGTTGTCGTTTTCCATCTCGCTGCAGGTCCACAGTTGCAGCGGGAAGGCAGGGTTGTCCTTGAGGCCGGCGATGAAGAGGGTGTAGGACTGCCCCACGCTCAACTTGGCGTTGCGGACCATGATGGCGGCGGACTCACCGGTCGGCGCGACACCCACGAGCATGCTCGAAGATGGGATCTGGACGTCGATGTAGCCATTCTGATCGACGGCGCCCGCGGAGCTGGCGGAGCCCTTGGCAGCCGTCGCGCCGAAGGGGACGTTGGTGAAAAGCAGCGCCGGATTGAGCTGGGCCGGGAGCTTCGCGTTGTCGGGCAACCCGAGGTCCACGGCTCCGAGGCCGACGCCGGCATGGACCAAGCGCAACTTGAAAGCCGAGGAGACGGCGGTGCGGCTCTCCTGGAACCGGGCGATGGTGTTGTTGGCGCCGTCGCCGTAGACGAACAGATCATTGGCCTTCTTGGCCTCGATCTGCGCCTGGTCCATGGTGGTGACACCTTCGGACTCGCAGGTGTCGGCGGCATCGATGACCTTGACCTCGTAGACCCCGGGCTCGACGAAGAACTGCGCGGAGATGTCGCGGAACGCGAGCCCCTTGGGGCAATCGGCGCCGCTGGAGCGCAGCAGGGGCGTGATGCCGGCCCACGACGAAGTGCCGCTGGGCTTGAGACAGAAGTCCACGTGAGTGAGGGTCTTGCTGGCGATGAGGTTGCCGATGCGCAGGTTCGGGTCCGAGCCGGCGCGAGTCGGCAGCGTGCACCCGGGCGGAAGCGACGGACCGTCGGGCTCCTCGGTCGCATCCGAGGGAGCGTCCGCGCTCACGTCCGGTCCCGCATCCACGGCCGGCGCCTTGTAGACCTCGCGGTCGTCAATCCCAAGCACCAGCTCGCATCCCGCGAGCCCCAGCACCGCAAGTCCAACCGCTGCAAAAGCGTATGAGGTCTTCACGTCACCAGACTCCCTGAATGCTGGCGCCGGCACCGTTGCCCCACGGTCCGACGGACACGTTCACAGGCAGACCACGCGACGGCCTGGCCTTCGCCGTCTTCGATGCGGACTCCGAAGCCGGCGCCGACGGGCTCGTGAAGTACAGATAGGCGCCCGCGATCAGCGCGACCGCTCCCAGCCCCATCGACACGTCGGCGATGCGCGCGCTCGTCTTCGCCTGATCGTTCAGATCCACCCCCGCCGCCGTGCACTGCTCCTTGCCGTTGACCACAGGACAGAGATCGTCGGAATCCGACCGCTTCGAAGAAGCTCGGATGCCGAAGTATCCGCCCACACCCACGGCCACCAACCCCACGCCGCCGAGGATCAAACCGGTCACCTTCTTGCCACTGCTCGGGGGAGGAGGCGGCGACGTGCCGAGACCGACCGACGCCGTGGGCTTCGGCGCCGCGGGCGCCAGCTCGAGCTTCGGGACAGCTACCCGCTCACTCTTCGACAACGCGATCTGCACCGTCGTCTTCCACGGCTTGTAGCCGTCGGCCTGCGCCTCCACCACGACCTCGCCCGGGTCGATCGGGATCGCCGTGTCCCAGCCGCCCTGCTGCAACAACGTGCCGTTGCGCAGCACACGCAACCCCGGGACGCGCGCGGCCTGCGGGACCTCGATGGACAAGCGCGGCAGCAACGGCTCGATCGCCTGGATGCGCTCGCGCGCCAGCGACTCGCGATCGGTGCGCCCGTCCCGACGCGCCGTCGTCATCGCCGTCATGAACTCTCCCCACGCCGTCGCCACGCGGCCTTCCTTCTCGTGGCACACTGCCAGGTTCAACAACGTGCCGTCGGCAGGATCGAGACGCTGGCTCTCTTCGAGCTTGCGGCACGCATCCTTGAACTTGCCCTCATCCATCAGGCGACGACCGTCGCGGAACAGCGACTCCGCCACCGCCTTGTCTTCCGGCGACGGCTGCGCGATCGCATCGGACCCCGCAATCGCGATGATGACAGCAAGACCAGCGGCAATTCGTCGTGCGGTGCTCATCTCTATTGTCTGTCCTCGAGAGGGTTGACCGGCGGACGCGTCGTCGTCGGCGGCGCGGTGGCTGTTGCGGTCGCGGTCGTCGTCGGCGGCGGGGGCGTCTTGCCCTTCACGATCGGTCCGCCGCCATAGACCGGCGGACGCTTCTTGTCGGGAGGCGTCTCGGCGGTCGCGCTGGGCGCGGCCTCGGACGCCGTGGCCGTCGCCGTGACAGGCGGTGCGCTCGCCGTAGGCTGCTGCGTCGCCGTCTCGGTCGGAGCCGGGGATGCGACCGGGGGAGGCGTCGCGGACGGAGGCACGGTCCCGGGGGCGGGCTCGGCCGGGCCGCGGAACGCCGCGAAGATCACGACGGCGCCGATGACGAGGGCCCCGGCGATCCCCGCCACGGCGTAGGTGCGCTTGCGGCTCTGGCCTCCGGCGCTGCTCCACGACGCCGCGCTCGCGATCCCGGATGCGCTTCGCACGTCGATGGAGAGAGAGCCGGTGGGGGGTCCGCCAGTAGCGATCCCCTTGCTCTCCGCCGAGGAGAGTGTGGAGTAGGTGCCGGTCTGCTGCATGGCGCGGCGCTCGAGCACGGCCACGACGCGTTTGGCCGCGGCCTCGAGGTTCGCGCTGTGGGCCGCGTGCGCGAGCTTCGTGCAAAGGACACCCACGTCGGAAACGCGGTCGTCGGCGTTGCGCTCGAGGCACTGCATGATCACGGCCTCGAGCTCCGGGGTGATGTCGCTGCGCTCGGAGGACATCGCCACGGGCGCTTCGTTGCCGAGGATCTTCATGCAGAGCGCCGCGGTGGTCTGCGCCAGGAACGGCGCGCGCCCGACCAGCAGCTCGTACATGATCGCGCCGAGGGACCAGATGTCCGCACGACCGTCGATGTCCTTCGCCCCCTTGAGCTGCTCCGGAGACATGTACCGCGGCGAACCCAACAACATGCCCGCTGCCGTCAGCTCGTCGTGGTCCGTGCCCTGGACCATCTTCGCCACGCCGAAGTCGAGGATCTTGATCAGATCCGAGCCGTCCGGACGCTTGGTCAGGTACAGGTTCGACGGTTTCATGTCGCGATGCACGACGCCGATGGCGTGGGCTTCTGCGAGTCCTTCGCAGGCCTGCGCGACGTACCCCAGTGCAGTCTCGATCGGGAGCTTGCCGAACTGCTTGAGCAGCTTCCGCAGATCCACCCCTTCGAGGTATTCCATTACCATGTACGGGGTGCCGTCCTCGAGCATCCCGAAGTCGCGGACCTTCACCACGTGCTCGCTGCGCAGCTTCGCCGAGACCTGCGCCTCGCGGACGAAACGCGTCTGGAACTCGGGAGCGGTGTCGCCCTCGAGACGCAGGAACTTGATGGCCACGCGCTCCTGCAACTGGATGTGCTCGGCGGCCACCACCAGCCCCATGCCGCCCTTGCCCAAGACCTGATCGATCCGGTACTTGTCCGCGATCACGTCGCCGATCGAGATGCGATCCAGTCGCCCCAATGCAATGTTCTGCCCGGACTGCAGCGGTCCGGACCCCGAGGGATTCGAACCGGAATAGCTCGCACTCGCCGGCGCAGAAACGACACCGGGACTCGAACCAGTCTGACTCGCCGCGGGAGGCGCGCCGCCGTCGGGGGAGTTCGAAGAGGAAGAGGACTCGGACATCGCTAATCATCTTGCCACAAACGTGAAGCTGACACGATGAATTCGGCGAACTTGGCCAACGGCGGCCGCGCCGATCGCAGCGTTCCTGTGGCAGCAACACGACCCCGGGGCGGGCCTCCCCCCCCCCCCCCGCTTGGGCTCGCGACCTCCGTCGCTCCAGGATATCCTCCCCCCATGCTCCCTCGCTGGATCGCCTCTTCCGCACTCCTGCTCCTCACCGCATCCACGCTCCCCTGCTGCGCCATCGAGGACGCCGTCGCGGTCAGCGCATCCCTGGACAACCCCTCGCTGACCGTCTCCCAGCCACCGGGTGGGCTCGTATCCAACCTGTCCGGATCGTTCTCCATATCCATGGAACTTGGAAATCGCGCATCCGACCCCTCCGATGTCGCCCTCGTCTCCTTCTCCCTCGTGCGCGCGTCCGACGAGGCGGACCTCCTCGGCAAGCCCCTGAGCTTCGTCTCGTCGCCCGCTTCGCCCGTGCGCCTCTCCCCCGGCGACTCGGCCACCGTGCACGTGTCGATCGTCTCCCCCTCCTCCGAGGACAAGCCCCTCGAGCTCTCCAAGGAGCTGGCCGCCGCGGTCTGCTCCGCCGGCTCGGTCAAGATCGTCGGCACCCTGCGCGACTCGGCCATGGCCGCGACGCTGCAGCTGGCTTCGCCGCCGTTCACTCCCTCGGGGTGTTGAGACGCGCGCGCGACCGCTTCCGAAGCGCTGGCGCGCTCTGACGCTCCGCTCGCTCATGACGAGGTCTCCCTCGCGCGCCGCGATCGCGGCCCGGGCGTCAGTGGCCACGTGGAACCGCGTGGGGTACAACGATGGGCCATGGATCACGACGACGATCGCGGGACGGTGGGGGAGGCGGCGGGCATCCTGAAGCGCTTCGGTCGGCTCGTGAGGGGGCGGCTTCGCGAGTTCGCTGCGGAGAAGAAGCAGGAAGCGAAGCAAACGCTTCGCGAGGTGCGCGAGGAGCTCGACGAGGAGATCCGCTCGACGGAGAAGTGACGTAGCTGGGGACGATGTCCCCTGCAGGGTCGAGCGTCTGTCGGGGGGGGAGACATCGCTCGTTCGAAAGGAGGGTGGCGTGGGACCGGAGACGGTGATGGGCTTGTTCGCATTCTGCGCGTTCGCGCTGGTGTTCCTGATCTCGAGCCTCAAGCGGATCCGTCAATGGGAGGTGGCGCTTCGCTTCACCTTCGGGCGGTTCACCGGGCGGCTCGGTCCCGGGCTGCGGATGGTGCTGCCGGTGGTGCACGACATCCGCAGGGTAGACGGTCGAGTTCGCAACCGCGACGTGCCGCGACAGATGGTGATCACGCACGACAACGTGACGACGACGATCGACGCGGTGGTCTACTACCGGGTGGTGAACCCGGAGCGCGCGGTCATCGACGTGGAGAACTACGAGACGGCGGTGTTGAACTGCGCGCAGGTGGTGCTGCGCGACGTGTGCGGCGAGACGATGCTCGATCACCTGCTGGCGCACCGCGACGAGATCGCGGCCAAGGTGCGCGTGCAGGTCGAGGAGATCGTCGCCCCCTGGGGAATCCGCGTCGAGCTCATCGCCTTGCAGGACATCCGCCTGCCCACGCAGATGCAGGAGGTCATCGCCAAGAAGGCGATCGCGGAGCGCGACCGCATCTACGTCGTGATCAAGTCGCAGGCCGACGTCGAGAGCGCCAAGAACTTCGCGGAGGCCGCGAGGATCCTCGCGACGCAGCACGGCGCCATGGAGCTGCGGCGCCTCGAGGCGCTGCAGACCTTGTCGCAAGGGACCTCGAAGGTGATCTTCGATCTCGCCAAGTCGGAGGGCGAAGTGGTGAAGGGCGCCGCTGCGATCGCCGAAGCGGTTGCGGATCGCTCGGAGCCGCCGGTGGTGGCCGAGGCGGGCGCAGCGCAGCCGATCCTCGGGGCGCCGGCGCTTTCGCCGCAACGCGCGCTTCCCGCGGCCGAAGAGGCGCCTCGGCCCTTCGGGGCTCCGCGCAGCGCCCCGGATCGAGACACGTGAGCGACTCCCCGAATCCCGCGCCCGATAGCGCGACGGTGCTCGCGCGAGCGGGGCGCGTGCTTGTCGATTCCGGCGACGACGAGGCGGCGTGGCTGCTGGAGCGTCTCGGCTTCGCGCTCGAGCCGGAGCCCGAGCCCTGGTCGTTGTCCGGCCGCACGGTGCTCGCCTGGCGGGGCGTGCTGCTCTGTCCGGCGGATCTCATCCTCTTGTTGCGCTCGGACGCCGCGCTGCGCGAGCGGCTGCGTGCCGCGCTGGCCGCGGCCTTCGACACCCGGGAACGCACCCTGCGCGAGCTGCTCGTGCTGCTCGACGACCCGTCGATGCCCTCGACGCCGGACGATGCTCCGGCAGGGCACCCGTACAGGGACGCGCGGGGTCACTCCATGCCGCATCCGGCGGTGCTGCTGGCCGCCGCGCGTCATTGCGTCCATGCGTGGGGCGACGCGCAGGGCGATGCCGTGCTCGCCAGGGCGAGCGTCGACTTCGAGCCGCTCCCTTCCCACGCGCGTGGACACTCCGCACATCGCGTGATCCTGTCGTTGCCTCTCGACGATCTCGCGCGAGTCGCACGGGATCGTTCGTTGCACGATCGACTTTCCGACGCCGTGCGAACGGTGGCGCTCGGCGCGCACCGCACCGTGACCGAGGTGGTGGTGGCCCCGGACTGGTCGCTGCCCGGCGTGCCCGCGGCGGCTGCATCGAGCGCGGATCGGGCGGCGGCCACGCTGCGTGATCTGCTCGAAGCCGAAGGGCTCGCGTGCGGCGTGCTCATGCGCGACGCGGCCTCGGTGCGGCTGCTGGCCACCCGCGCGGGCAAGCTCGCGATGGTCGAGGTGAGCGACCACGACGCAGGGCCTGCTCACACGAGCGTGGTGCACGTCGCGATCGATCACCGCAGCGGGCACTTGCCGGATGCTGCGCGAGCGATCCGCAAGGCGATCGACGAAAGCTGATTCGGGAGGCGAGCGTGGGGAGGGAGGTCAGTTCTTCACGGGGTCGCCGCCGCGCGCCTTGACCTCGCGCAGGGTGGCGGAGACCTGCTTGTAGCGGGCGCGCATGGCCTCGGCCTTGGCCTTGTCCTTCTTGAACAGGTTGCGCGTCTCGCCCGGATCCTCGAGCAGGTTGTACATCTCGTAGCGGAAGTCGTTGCCGAACGCGATGAGCTTCCAGCCGTCCTCGATGAAGGCGCGACGGCGCTCGTTGTGCGTGTCCGCCGGCAGGTCGCAGATGATCGGGCGCGCGGGCTCGTCCTTGCCGAGGATCTCCGGCACGAGGCTCTTGCCCGGCAACCCCTCCGGCGCCGCAACGCCCATCAGATCGTAGATCGTCGGGACCAGGTCGATCTGGCTGCGCCACGCCGGCACCTCACGCGGCTGCGCCCCGGGGATCACGAAGAACAGCGGCACGTGCACCAGCACGTCGTACAGCTCGAAGGCGTGCCGCCAGATCTTGTGCTCGCCGAACGCCTCTCCGTGATCGGCCGTCACGATGATGGCCGTCTCCTTCGCCCACGGCTGCGTGTCCACCCAGTCGAGCAGCTTCTGGATCCACAGATCCGTGTAGAACATCTCCTCGTCGTACAGATCGCGCGACTTGCGGCCGTACTTCGGCGACTCCTCGTGGGGCTGGTAGACGTCGTGCGGGTCCATGTAGTGGAAGTAGGCGAAGAACCGCGGCGTGACGTTCTTGGGCTCCGACAGGATGTCGATGGCGAGGGGCGTGTGCTTCTGGCTCGTGATGTACGGGTCCTTGTTGTAGTCGAAGGTGATTCCCGGCACGAGACGCCAGACGTCGAAGCCCTGGGTGAGCCCGCTGGGGCGGTCCAGGTAGGCGTGAGCTTGTGCGGCGAGGGTGCGCACGCCCGCGCGCTGCAGCACCTCGGCCATCATCTCGTTGTTCTGGCCGTAGACCGTGAAGAACGGGGTGGTGCGGTGCAGCTCCGACGGGTAGCGGCCGGAGAGGATCGAGGGGACGCTTTTGGAGGTGAACGACGAGATCGAGTAGTGGTGCGGGTAGCGGACGGAGCGCTCGTAGAGCTTGGTGAGGTTGGGGGCGATGGGCCGCGTGTAGCCGTTCCACGGCATGTCGGAGCGCATCGCGTCGATCACGAGCAGCAGCACGTTCATGGGGCGCCGCACCTCGGGGGTTTCCGGCGCTGCTGGGGCTGCGGAGGCGGAGGCGACGGCCACGGGCGCCGAGAGCTCGGCAGAAGCGGGCGGATCCGGCACGGAGGCGGCAGGCGGAGCGGAGGACGCAGCGGGGGCTGGAGCGGCAGGACCAGCAGGCGTGGGCGAACCGCACGCCGCGAGGAACGCGGCGAGCAACCAGGGGAGGAGCGTGCGGGAGGTCATCGGCAGGCGAGCTTGGCCTGCGGGAGGCCGACGCGCAACCGCGCATCGACCCGGTCACTCAGGGCGTG